>JALYUD010000085.1 GCA_030853905.1 Vulcanimicrobiota bacterium | reverse complement strand
GACCTGGAAAAGGTGAAGGAGCGCATACTGGATTACCTGGCGGTGCTGCAACTGAAGCCCGTGATGAAGGGCCCCATCCTGTGCTTCGTCGGGCCGCCCGGCGTCGGCAAGACCTCCCTCGGGCAGTCGATCGCGCGCGCGATGGGACGAAAGTTCGTCCGCCTGTCGGTCGGCGGCGTGCGCGACGAGGCCGAGATCAGGGGACATCGCCGCACGTACATCGGTGCGATGCCGGGAACGATCCTGCGCGCGCTACGGGACGCCGGTACGCGCAACCCGGTCATGATGATCGACGAAATCGACAAGGTTGGCAGCGACTACCGCGGCGACCCGCAGTCAGCGCTGCTCGAAGTGCTCGACCCGTCGCAAAACAATACGTTCCGCGACCACTACCTCGACCTGCCCTTCGATCTTTCCCAAGTGCTCTTCGTCTGTACGGCTAACGACCTCTCGACGGTCAGCGGTGCGCTGCGCGACCGCATGGAGATCATTCAGCTCGCCGGTTACACCGAGTTCGAAAAACTGCAGATCGCCAAACGGTATCTGGTCCAGAAGCAGCGCGAGGCCAACGGTCTACGCGACTCGCAAGTGCAGATCAGCGATGCGGCGTTGCGCGTCGTCATCAACGACTACACGCGCGAGGCCGGAGTCCGCAATCTCGATCGCGAGATCGGCACGATCTTCCGCAAAGTCGCGCGGCGCATCGCCGAGGAGCCGCGTTACAAGGCGCGCGTCAAGCCGGAGAGCGTGCCCGAGTATCTCTCGAAAGTACGCTTCTACAACGAGGTCAAGAAGCGTACCGCGTCGGTCGGCGTCACGACGGGCTTAGCTTGGACGCCGGTCGGCGGCGACATCATGTTCATCGAAACGACGGTCATGCCGGGCAGCGGCAAACTCGTGCTGACCGGCCAACTGGGCGACGTGATGAAGGAATCGGCGCAGGCGGCGGTGTCGTTCCTACGCTCTCGTTCGGGCGAACTCGGACTTCCCGAGGACTACTTCGCTAAACACGATTTGCACATCCACGTTCCCGCCGGCGCCGTGCCCAAGGACGGCCCATCCGCCGGCATCGCGCTCGCAACGTCAATCGCGTCGCTCTTGACCGATACGAAGGTCGATTCGAACCTGGCGATGACGGGCGAGATCACGTTGACGGGCCAAGTGCTGCCGATCGGGGGTCTCAAAGAGAAAGTGCTCGGCGCCAAACGGGCCGGCATCTCGAAGATCGTCATGCCCAAGCGAAACGAAGTGGATCTCGATGATGTGCCCAAGGAAGTACGCGACACGATGTCGTTCGTGCCGGTCGAAGAGATTTCCGAAGTCTTCGAGCAGGCCTTCGGCAAGCGGATCATCACGCCGGTGATGCTCGGCGACGAGGCACGTAAGAACGGCGTCGTCGTACCACTGCGCGGGCGCACCAACGGAAAGCGCCCGGGCTCGCGCCGCTCTGACGTCGCGACTCGAAAGCGTTGACCGCAAGCGCCGATTGCAGCCATTGACTTCGAGCGTTGAGGTGGTCGTTGACGGCAAGCGCTGAGCGCGACCACTGAACACGATCGCCCGGAGAACAGGGGATGGACGAGCGGCCGCGGCGTCTTTGGCGCCGCGAACGCTTAGCGTAGCGGTTGCACTGGGGCTCGTGTACGTGCTATGGGGATCGACGTCGCCCGCGATCAAAGTCGCGGTCGCGTCGCTTCCGCCGTTCGCCATGGTCGCGCTGCGCTTCGCCACCGCCGGCACGATTTTGTGGCTGTGGTCGCGTCTACGCCGCGTTGCGTTGCCGAGCGCTGCCGAGTGGCGCGGGGCGGCGCTCACGGGGACGGTCCTGCTCGTCGCAAGCAACGGTGTGTTCTCCTGGACGTTACGCTACGTGCCGGCCGGGATCGGTGCGCTGTTTTTCGCCATCGCGCCGCTCTGGATGGCAGTATTCGGCTTCTTCCTCTACCGCGAACGCCTTGCGCCGCTTGCGGCGCTGGGTCTCGGGATCGGCCTGTGCGGCATGATCTTTCTCTATTCGCCGAGCGGTGCGCAGCATCTACCGCTGTTGCCGACCGTCGTCGGTTTCGTTTGTTCGCTCGCCTGGGCGTTCGGCTCGATGATCCAACGCAAACTCGCAGCAAGCGACGTCGTGCAGATGAGCGCGATGCAGATGCTCGTCGCGGCGCTCGTTCTTGCGCTGCTGGCCGCCGCGACCGGCGAACACCTCACGCTCGCGCAGTTTACGCCGTCGGCCTCGGCCGCACTCGCGTATCTTATCGTCTTCGGAAGCATCGTCGGTTTCAGCGCTTTCTTGTGGCTGATGAACCACGTCCAGACGACGCTCGCCTCGACGTATTCGTACGTGAACCCGGTCGTCTCGATCGCACTCGGCGTCGGGGTCCTGCACGAACGCTTCAGTTGGCAACTCGCCGCGGGCGCCGCCGTCATCGTCGGAGGGGTGGCCGTCATGATGCTTGCACCTCGCCCATCCCGCGCGGCGGCGCCACTCGGCAGCGCTGAATTGCGCTGATTTTTTGAACAGGGAGGCACGGGATGTGAAGGCGATCGCACCTCCCGCTCCTCCGTAGGCAAGGCGGACAGAAAAGCGAAGCGTGCTGCATGTGGCAGCGACATGGTCTTGCTACGGCGGCCCTTTGCGTGCTCGTGCTCTCGAGCGCGGCGACGAGTGGTGCCGATCCGTCCGAACGTACGAGCGGGCTTGATGAGCAACGCGCCGTCTACGTGACGGCATATAACGGCGGTCTCGCGCTCGTTCATGATCGGCGGCGCGTGGCGTTGAACGACGGCATGAATCGGATTGCATGGCGTGACGTGAGCGCCAACATGGATGCGACGTCCGCGCTCTTGGAGAGCGTCGACAGTCCCGGCAGCGTCGACGTACTCGAGCAAAACTTCAACTTCGATCTCCTCTCCCCCCAAGCGATCCTCGAGAAATACGTCGGCCACGATGTCGAGGTCGTTCACGACAAGCCCGTCCCGGGAGAACCGCGCCGTGAGACGGCACGCCTGCTCAGCACGAACGACGGCGTCGTGCTGCAGTACCGTGACCGGATCGAGACGCAGCTCATCGACAGCCATATCGTGTACGCGAGCTTACCGGCAAGTTTGCGCGACCGCCCGACGCTCGTTCTGGATCTCGAAAGCCGCCGTTCGGGCGAGCAGGATCTCGATCTCAGTTATCTGACGCGCGGCGTCGCCTGGAGTGCCGAGTACGTCGGCGTCGTTGCGCCGGATGAACGAACGGTGTCGCTCAAAGGATATGTCACGCTCTCGAACACGAGCGGGACGACGTATCGGGACACGCGCCTGCAGCTGGTCGCCGGAAACGTCAACGTTTCGCAAGAGCCGAACGAGGGGCAACTGCGTACGATCGCGCGGGTTACGACGAGGGACCAGTATTCAACGTTGCAAGAGGAAAACTATTTCGAATATCACCTGTACACGCTGCCCCGCACGACGACGATCGCCGACAATCAGACGAAGCAAGTCTCTCTCCTCACGGCCCGTAACGTTGCGATCCATAAGACGCTCGAGCTACGCGGCTCGGCTTCTTACTATTCCAATGAAAACGCGGACCTGGGCGACAAGCTCAAGGTCGGGGTCTATGAGACCTTTACAAACAAGGGCGGTGATCTCGGCGTACCGCTACCCGGCGGTCTCGTGCGCCTCTACAAAAACGATAGCCGCGGTTCGTCGCTGTTCCTGGGCTCCGACCGTATCGACCACACGCCCCGCAATGAAGACGTTCGGCTGCATTTAGGCGATTCGTTCGACGTGACGGCCAACAAAAAGCAAACGGACTTTCACGCCCTGGGAAACTGCACGTTCGACAGTTCATACGCGATTGTGCTCGGCAACGCAAAGGACCAAGCCGTCGATGTCCTCGTCGTCGAACCACTTCCCGGCGATTGGTCGATCATCAGTGAGAATTTACGGCATCGCAAGACGTCGAGCTCAACCGCGACGTGGAACGTTCATGTGCCGGCGAACGCGCACGAGACATTGACGTACGCCGCCCACGTCAATCTTTGCTTTTGATGCAGCGATTGTCTCGGGGTTCGGCGAAAGCGGATGCGCAGATGGCGAAGCGGCTTTTTATTCCCGGGCCCGTCACCTGCGCGCCGAGCGTTCTCGAAGCGATGGCGGCGCCGCTGGTCGACCATCGCGGTCCGGAGTTCGCGGCGGTTCTTGGGCGCATCAGCCGCGGCATGAAGCCCGTCTTCGCAACCGCGGGCGACGTGATCGTCCTCGGCAGTTCGGGAACGGGCGGGTTGGAAGCCGCGCTCGTCAACAGCTTTTCGCCGGGACAGAAATTGCTCGCGTGCCCGGTCGGCCTCTTTGGGCGCCGCTTCGCGAGCATCGCGACGCAGTACGGTTTTGACGTTGAA
Source organism: Vulcanimicrobiota bacterium (assembly GCA_030853905.1). Classification (GTDB taxonomy): domain Bacteria; phylum Vulcanimicrobiota; class Vulcanimicrobiia; order Vulcanimicrobiales; family Vulcanimicrobiaceae; genus Nyctobacter. The sequence goes on along the minus strand of JALYUD010000085.1, from coordinate 6,335 downwards.
ATCCTCGAAACGCCGCTCGGCGAGCGGGTTGACGGTGCGCGTCTCGCCCAGCGTCTGCGCCAAGATCGCGAGCGTGAATTCGCCGGCATTCTGTTGACGCACAACGAGACGTCGACCGGCGTGCAGAACGACATGGCGGCGCTCTCGCAGGCCATCGGTGACCATCCGGCGACCGTCATCGTCGACAGTGTGAGTGGCCTCGGGGCTTCGCCCTTCGCGATGGACGAGTGGCGCTTCGATATCGTCGTCGGCGCGTCGCAGAAAGCGCTCGCCGCTGCGCCGGGGCTCGCGTTGCTTGCTTGCAGCGATCGAGCTTGGGAACGCATGGCCGGGGCGCGCGCACCGCGCTTTTACTTCGACCTACGCAAAGCGCGCGAACTCGGCGCAACGGGGCAAACGGCGTGGACGCCGCCGGTTAGCATCGCGTTCGGGCTCGACGCCGCCCTGACGCATTATCAGCAGCAAGGCGCCGAGCAGTCGTATGCGCGACACGATCGGTACGCGCGAACGATCCGCGCGTTCGCCCAGGCGGCCGGGCTCCAAACCGTGTCGCGACCGGGCGCACACTCGGTCACGGTCGTCGCATTGTTCGCGCCGAACGACCTCAATGCCGACGTGCTACGCTCTGACCTGCGCGAGCACTACGAGATCGTCGTCGGCGGCGGTCAGGGCGAGCTCAAGGGAAAGATTCTGCGCATCGGTACGATGGGGGATATCTCATCCGACGATGTGGTCGGAGCGCTCGATGCGCTGGCGACCGTGCTGCGCGATCACGGGCATCCCTGCGACGCTGACGCGAGTGCCGACGCCTCGCGCGAAATGCGCTCCGAGACGCTCGCCGACGTCGCCTCATGAACCGTTTGATCGTCGGGCGAATCGGCCGCAGGCCGAACGCAACGGATTCGGCTTTGCCGAATCCCTAGCGGTCGTGCTGCGCGAACAACGAGTCGGCGACCGGTTGAAGAAAGCTCGGTAGCGAGGATCGCAGGCTGGCGTCGAGACGGCGCGTCGGCTGCTGCAGGACGGCGACGAGCTGCGAACGGCGCAAGTCGGCGCGCACTGCGGGCGCGAGCGGAAGGAACAGCACGACGTAGAGTAGCGCCCAGACCACCACGAGCGCTTTGGCGCCGCCGACGAGCGCGCCGAACACGGCGTTCCCGACCCCGAGCAGCGGCAGTTTTGCGGCCATCGAGAGGGCCGCACCGAGCGCGAGTACGATCAGGTACGCGGCGACCGCGTAGGCGAGCATGCCGACGACGTGCGCGGCGGCAAAGCCTAAGTGGAATCGTTCCCGCATGAACGCATCCCAGATGCCGGGATAGCGCAAGGCTGCCACGATCGCGAACACGAGGGCGATCGCTCCCGCGAGCTCGCGCACGAGGCCGCGCTTGAAGCCGCGCAGGGCGCCGATGAGAACGACGAATGCGATGACGACGTCGGGCCACGTCATGGAGTTAGGACCACGCTACTCGCGGAGTTTCGCATCACAGCGTTCGCGTAGGGAGGCGAGGATCGAGGCGATGTAGCCGTCGGCTTCGGCGTCGGTGAGCGTGCCGTCGGATCGCTGCAACACGACGCGTACCGCGAGGCTCTTCTTACCTTCGGCGACTTGCGGGCCGCGGTATTCATCGAAGACGCGCACGTTCGCGATGATGCCGTCTCCGCCGGCGCGTACGGCATGCTCGATGTCGATCGCCGGGACGTGCGGCGCGACGACGAGCGCGAGATCGCGTTCGACCGCGGGAAATTTCGATGGTGCGACGTAGCGCGGCATGCGGTAAGCGGGAAGGTCGGTAAGGCGCAGGGCACCGGCGTAAACGGACCGTTCGATCCCGTACGCGGCGAGCAGCCGCGGGTCGACCACGCCGATCGTCGCAACATCTTTTCCGTCGACAAGCAACGTTGCGGTCTTACCCGCGTGCCAGCCGGGCAGCGTGCCCGTGACCGCTTCGGCTTCACGCCCGAGCAGCGTTCGCAGCAAGGCTAACGCATCGCCTTTGAAGGCCGAAAAACCGGCATCCCGCCAGGCCGGTTCATCACGGGCGGGCTGGACCGCGAGCCACGCAAGCGCCGCTGTTTCAAACGGCTCCGCGCCCTCGAAGATGCGGCCGAGTTCGAAGACCCGCAGCTCCGCGCCGCTCTCATATGCGGCGGCGTGCGAGAGTAAGCCGGGCAGCAGCGAGAAACGCAAATACCGCTGCTCCTCCGAGAGCGGGTTGCGAATCTCGACGACCTCCCCCGGCAGCGGGACACCTGCGCGCCGATAGCGTGCGGCCGGCGCAGCCGGCTGCAGCGTAGGCGTGATCGTTTCCGCGTAACCGAGCGCGGCGAGCGCGTGCGCGACCCGTTCTTCAGTGCGATATGCGTCGCTCGGAACGCGCGCCGGAAAGAGCGGCGGAAAGGTTGCCGGCAGGCGCTCGTAGCCGACGACTCGTGCGATCTCTTCGACGACATCCTCGACGATACGCACGTCATTGCGCCACGGCGGCGGCGTCGCTTCAAGACGGACATCGTCTGCCCGAACGGTCGCGTCACGAACGTTCAGAGCGTGCGCGAAACGAACGTCGAAGCCGAGCGCTCGCAGCGCGCGTTCGGATTCGTCCGCACCGATCTCGAAGCCGAGCAGCGCCGGAACGCGCGCGGCAGCGAAGACGATCGGCGGCGCCGGTTCGACGTCGGCGCCGAAGGCAGCCGGCGCGTGCACGGTCGCACCGAATCGTTCCAGCAGGTGCGCGGCTCGTGCAGCGCCCCAGGTTGAAAGCGCGAGCGGCAACCCTTTCTCGTGGCGGCTCGACGCGTCGGTCCGCAATCCCAGCGCCGCGCTCATGCGGCGCACGCGCGGCCCCGAAAACGTCGCGGCTTCGATGAGAATGTCGCGCGTCGCCGTGGACACTTCGCTTGCGCCCGCGCCGCGCAAGCCGGCGATGCACTGAGCTTGGAGTTCATCCGCGATCACGAGGAAGCGCGGGTCGAGAACGCGCTCGTCACCGTCGAGGGTACGCAGCCGTTCACCCTCGCGCGCATCGCGCACGACGAGCTTTCCGCCCGCGAGGCGCTGCGCATCGTAGACGTGCAGCGGTTGAGCGCCTTCGAGCATGACGAAGTTCGAAACGTCGACCACGTTGTCGATCGGGCGCTGTCCGGCCAGCGCCAGGCGGACCCGCATCCAAAAGGGAGCCGGCCCGACGTGCACGTTCGAAACGCGTACGGCGACGAAGCGCTTGCAGTCGGCGCTTTGGATGCGCACGCTGTCGCTTGGAGTCGGCGGCGCCGTGAGGCGCTCGAGCGACAGCGACGGTTCGCGCAGCGGTAGCCCGAGCGCCGCAGCGAGTTCGCGCGCGAGCCCGAGCACCGACATCGCGTCAACGCGATTGGCCGTCACCTCGACGTCGAGCACGGCTTCGCTCAAGCCGAACATCGCGACGAAGTCCGCGCCGAGGGGTAGAGCGCGGTCGAGCTGCATGATGCCGTCCTCGAACCACGTCGCTTCGAGCCCGACCTCGTCGGCCGAACACAACATGCCTTCCGAGGCGATGCCGCGCATCGTGCGCGGTCCGATGCGCAGGCCGAGCAGCTGCGCGCCGAGCATCGCGACGGGCACGATTTGCTCGGCCGCGACGTTGGTGGCGGCCGTCGCGATCGTGAGCGGTCGTTCCGCGCCGATGTCGACCGTGCAAACCCACAACCGGTCCGCTGCGGGATGCTTTTCGACCGCCGCGAGTCGTCCGACGACGACGCCGGACAGCGCCGGTCGACGTTCGATTGCGGCGACCGGGAATCCGAGCATGGCGAACCGCTCCGCGATCGTCTCGGGTTCGAGCTGGCATTCGACATAGTCGCGCAGCCACGCGAGCGGAAGCTTCATTGAAATCGGGGCGGTGACACCCCCCGATGCCCCCCTTCGCCGCACTCGCGGCTCATCTCCATTATGGACGTACTACCGGCCTCATGCGAGCTCATCCTAGCTGCGCCAGAACGCGCGGGTCGTTCTCGAAGAGGACCCGGATGTCATCGATGTCGTGGCGTACCATCGCGATGCGCTCGATGCCGATCCCGAAAGCCCAGCCGCTGACCTGCACGGGATCGTAGCCGGCGCCGCGCAGGACATCGGGGTGGACCATTCCCGAGCCGCCGATCTCGATCCAGCCGGATCCGCCGCACGTCTTGCAACCTACCCCGCCGCAGCCGGGGCAGGTCGTATCAACTTCGGCGCTCGGCTCGGTGAATGGAAAGTACGACGGCCGAAAGCGCATGGCTTGCGTCGCTCCGAACAGCTCGCGCAGAAGACCCGTCAACGTGCCTTTGAGGTGCCCGAGGTGTATGCCGGGCGCAACGAGCAGGCCCTCGATCTGATGAAACATCGGTGAATGGCGCGCATCGCTTGCATCGCGTCGGTATGCTTTGCCGGGGACCACGATCGCGAGCGGCGCGGGCACGGCTTCCATCGTGCGGACCTGCATCGGCGACGTATGCGTGCGCAACAGAACGCCCGGGCGCAGATAGAACGAGTCGAGGCCTTCGCGTGCAGGGTGGTCGGCCGGAATGTTGAGCGCGTCGAAATTGTAGTGTTCGGTTTCGATCTCGTTACCGAGCACGACGGCGTACCCCAGGCGCTGAAAATAGCGGCACGCATCTTCGAGCGTGCGTCTGATCGGGTGTAGCGAACCGATGCGCGCCGGGGTTGCCGGAAACGTTACGTCGATCGCAGTCGCCAGTTCACGTTCGAGCCGCTGCGCATCGAGCGAGCGACGTGCGCTCTCAATGCGCGCTTCGAGTTCGGCGACCGCTGCATTGATGATCTTGCCGGCTTCGGGGCGCTCGGCCGGCGGTAAGCTTCCGATCGATTTACGGACGTTCGTGATCTGACCCGACCGACCCAAAAACCGCACGCGAACCGCTTCGACCGCCGTCTCGTCATGCGCATCGTCGAGCGCCGTTTGCAGTTCGGCCGCGAACGTGTGCAGCCGGGCAGTCACAGAATCGTTTATCGGGCCGCTCCTATCTGGGATAGTCTTCGCCGAATCCAAGAGTGCACGTCGCGAAATGCGAACGCCCGGCACTTCGGCCGGGCGTTCACGACTTCTTTTTCGGAGGCGACTGAGAGGTACTTAGCTACTCGCGGGAGCCTGATTATTTTGTCGATACATCAAATAGGCGTAGACAGATCCCGTGCTCGTGAACAGTTTCCAGAAGCGGTCGCTTGTGCGCATCAGTCGGCGTGTACCCTTCTCTCGTTATTGATTGTCACGGCGCCCAGCCGCGTGAACTAGAAGCGAGTATAACATAGCGCTAAGGGGCCGCCAAGTCTTGACAAATCGCTCCCTTTCCAGCGCTCGTGAGTCTTCTAAGAGCTACCAATCGTATCGGCACATTGCTGCTGAAATGCATAGAGAATGATGGCGCCTGCGACTGCCGCGTTGAGGCTCTGGCCGCGCCCGCCTTGCGGGATGGCGACGCAATGCTCGGCGTGCCGCAGCCAGTCGCCGGGACCGTGACGTTCGTTCCCTATGACGATCAACGGCTTGCGCGGAAAGCGGAAGCGCGGCAAGGGTGAACCCGAGCGATCGGCCACCACGACGGCGTAGCCGAACCCGGCAGCGGCGGCTCGCAGTTCCGCGCCGCCCCCTACGCCCAGGCGTAGGCGGAAAATAGCGCCCATCGTCGCCCGTACGAGCTTCGGGTTGTACGGCCCGACCGCTCGCTCGGTCAACAGCGCCGCCTTGATGCCGAAGATCTCCGCCGAGCGCAGCAGTGTGCCGGCATTGCCGGGGTCCGATAGATCCGCAAGCACAAGGGTCGGGGCGCCGGATGCGAGGATGGCCTCGGCATTCTCCAGAGAGCCCCGATGGACGGCGACGAGCCCGGGGGGCGTCTCTAGATCGGTCAGACCGGCCAGCGCCCGCTCGGAAACGACGAAGATGCGATCGGCCAGCGTGGCCGTCGGAGGCCCGAGCGCGTCCAGAGCTGCGGCCGTGACGTAGAGCGCCTCGGGGACCCGCTGCGCGCTCAGGGCTTCTTCCAGCATCGTCAAGCCCGCAACGCTGAAGCAGCCCTGCTCGCGTCGTCCGCGCTTGGTCAGCAGGGCGCGGACCGCAGCCAGCCGCGGCGAGTGTGCCCCTAAGGTCGTCGGCATGTGCGCCGCTTCGACGGACCCAGGGAAAGTTCGCCGCAAACGACGAGAGCAGGCCGTGACCTCGCGCGTTGTCGAAGCCGTTTCGCTCGCCGCGATCGCGCTCGCCGTGCTCGTCGGCGGAGGGGCACTCCTCGAGCGGATCGCCCAACTGCACGGCGTGGCCGTGTCGCTGCTCGCCGTGCTAGCAGTCGCCATCGTCTAT
>JALYUD010000074.1 GCA_030853905.1 Vulcanimicrobiota bacterium | reverse complement strand
AGGCGGGGCACTTCGTGATGGCGCGGCGCAACGGCGTGCGGGTCAACGATTTTGCGGTCGGGTTTGGACCGACGCTGCTCAAATGGACGTCGCCGCGTAGCGGCACGAACTATCGGCTGAACATCCTGCCGATCGGCGGCTATTGCGCGATGCAGGGTGAGGACGGCGGCAAGAGCGAGGCCGAACAGCAGCGCGAATTCCGGGCTCCCGTGTCCGGGCAAGGGCAAGCGATCGACTCGAGCCGTCCGAGCCACAGCGACGATAACTTTCAAGCGAAGGCCGCCTGGCGACGCCTTTCGATCATCGTTGCCGGTCCGGTCTCGAACTTCGTCCTCGCCTACGTGATCATGTTCATTGCGGCGATCACCTTCGGCATCGCGTCGTCGACGATCAGCCCCGAGATCGGCATTCTGATGCCGAATTCGCCGGCCGTGAAAGCGGGTTTCCAGACCGGCGATCGCATTCTGGCGATCGACGGAAAGCCGTATTCCGGCGGTCTGGCAATCGTCGACAAGATTCACGCCTCCGCCGGACGGCGGCTGCGCCTGACGATAGCGCGACATGGAGCCGTGCAAACGATGGCGGTCACCCCGATGGTGGCCCAAGTCGACGGCAAGCGCATCGGCCGTATCGGGTTCACGGCGATCCCGACGTTCCAGCGCGTCGGCGTTCTCGAGGCATTTCCAACCGCGGGCGTCGAGTTCAAGCAGCTGCTGCTCGGGCAGATCGGCGGGTATGTCGCGCTGGTCTCGCACTTCAAACAAAATGCGGGCGCCCTGCAGGGGCCGATCGGTATGGAGCGCGCGGCTTCGACCTTGCAGGATCTCGGTTGGGGGCCGTATCTCGACCTTGCGGCGACGATTTCGATTGCGCTGGGGCTCATCAACTTGCTGCCGTTTCCGGCACTCGACGGGGGCCGCGCCGTTTTCATCATCGCCGAAATGCTGCGCGGGCGACCGGTCGAGGCCGAAAAAGAAGCGATCGTTCATTTTACCGGATTCGCCGTGCTGATGGCCCTGATGGTCTTCGTCGCCTTCCACGACATCAGCAATATCGTCTCGGGTAAGGGAGTGTTCTAGTGTGTAAACCTATTTCTGAGACGGGACACTTCTAGTGGTTCGCCTGCGTCGCCAATCCAAAGCCGTGTTGCTCGAGAACAAATCGAAGTGGTCGAGCGGGGCGAAGAAGGTCTGGCTCGGCGGCGATCATCCCGTCGTCGTGCAGTCGATGACGACGACCGACACGGCCGATGCGGATAAGACCCTCGAACAGATTTACGGTCTGGCGGCCGCAGGCTGTGAAGTCGTGCGCGTCACGGTCAAGGATCCGCCCGACGCCGCCGGCATGCCGGCGATCGTCGCACGTTCGCCCGTACCGATCGTCGCCGATATCCATTTCGATCACAAGATGGCGCTCGCCGCACTCGAAGCCGGAGTCGCGAAACTGCGCCTCAATCCGGGCAACATTACCGATCGCACCAAGACGCGCGAAGTCGTGCAGCTGGCCAAAGACATGGGCACGCCGATCCGCATCGGCGTCAACATGGGCTCGCTCGCGCACGATCTCGAGAAGCAATACGGTCACACGCCCGAAGCGATGGTGCGCAGCGCCTTACGCCACGTCGAGATTCTCGAAGAACTCGGGCACACGGACATCGTGATCTCGCTCAAAGCACACGACGTGCCGACGACGGTCTACGCTTACCGGTTGGCCGACAAGATGCTGGCCGAACGCAATACGCCGTACGCACTGCACCTCGGCATTACGGAAGCGGGTCTGCCGCGCGAAGGTACGATCAAGTCGTCGATCGGTCTTGGGATTCTGCTGTGGGAAGGAATCGGCGACACGTTGCGCTGTTCGCTCGCGGCCGACCCGGTCGAAGAGGTACCGGTCTGCTGGGGCATCCTCAAAGCGCTGCAGATTCGCGAAAAGGGCTTCGACATCACCGCGTGTCCGTCGTGCGGGCGCGCCGAGATCGAAGTCGTCGATCTGGCGCGTTCCGTCGAAGCGATCGCCAAGGAATATCAGGCCCCGGTCAAAGTTGCCGTGATGGGCTGCGTCGTCAACGGACCGGGCGAGAGCAAGATGGCCGACGTCGGCGTCGCCGGCGGTAAGGGGAAAGGCGCAATCTATCGCAAGGGGACGCTCGTCGGCACGTTCCCCGAAGCCGAACTCCTCGGCGCACTGCGGGTCGAGATCGAAAAGGTGATCGCCGACGTGTATCCCGATTTCATCGGGGAGACGGAGCATGGAAAAGCGCTCGCGCTCGCCGCTCCGTAGGGTCCGGCCGCCGAGAGGTCGCAGCATCTCGCTGACGACCTTCGCTGCGATCGTTGCCGCGGCGCTGTTGTCGCTCTCGAAACCGGTCGCCTTACACGTTGACGGACGCCGCATGCTCTCCGATGTTCCGCCGGTCACGACGCCCAAAGGGGCGTATGTGCCGTTGCGGCTCGTCGCCGAGTCGCTCGGCGCCGAGACGAGCTACGATCTGCGGACCGGCGTCATCGTGCTGGTTCGCGCGCACGACACGATGCGCTTGCGTAACGGCGACCGCGTCGCGACGTTCGACGGCAAAAAGGTGCTTTTACCGACCGCCCCGTTTTCCGTGCGCGGCCGGACGATGGTCGCACTGACGACGATCGCGCGCGCCTTCGGCACGAAGGTCAGCTACGATCGCGCCCGCGCCAACATCGACGTGATGGAACCCGGCATCGACATCCCGCCCGACACCGACGAAAACCAATAACGGCGCGCTCAGCGGATTATGGGGCCGGCGGGGGGGCCGGTATCGCTTTCGCCGCTGCTTTCGACGTAGGGCTCACGCCGTACGAGTCGGTCCCCGACGTTGTGGACGCCCCCTTCGACGGCACTTTCGGTACGCCGGAAGGCGCCTAGAATCCACCGGATCACCGCGAAAAATCCGATGACGGCGAACAGAAAGATCAGTCCGAAAAGCCAAGCCCCGATGTGCAGGATCGTGATGATGAAATGACTCATGCGAGCGCTCCTTCGTGGGTTGGTTCGTTCTGGGCGACCGCCGCCTCGCGCAGCGTTTGTTCCCGCGGCAGCCCGTAAACCAGCGGTTCCTGCGCTTGTGGAAAGGGAGCCGATTGCCCTCCGTGCCGTAACCGCTGTCCCGAAATCGCCGAGCCGGTCTTTGAAGGCGCCGGCGCGAAGCCGCGCTCGTGCGGTTTATCGATCGGTTTGTTATCATGCTCGTTGCCGTCGGCATGGGGTTGTTCGTGTCTGCGCCGGTACGCGCCCGGGCCGACGGCATCATTATCGGAACGATGGCGCCCGGGCGGTACGATGCGATCACCGATGTGGCCGGCGTTCGTGTCGGGCAAGTCACGAAGATCGAAGGGGCAGCGGGACCGCTCGTCCGCGGGCGCGGACCGGTAC
>JALYUD010000073.1 GCA_030853905.1 Vulcanimicrobiota bacterium | reverse complement strand
GTCCGCAGCCTCTTACGATGCGCGAGCCGCGTCACGGCGCCGCCGCCGCGTGCACGGGGTTCGGCGTAAACGTCACGAGCGCGGGCGCGCGGCCGAGGTACTTGCGAGCGACTGCGGCCACAAAATCGGGCGTCAGCGAATCGGCGGCGGCGAAATAGGCCCCATGTTCACCGCCCGCGCCCGGAGCATACGCGGCATTTCCTTCAACCGTGTACCAGCCGAAGTTGTCGGCCAGCTCGAGCGGCGTTTGCAGATCGCTCAACAAGTGAAATTCGAACGCGACACGCGCCGCCGCGAACGCCGACGCCGCGAGCGGCTGCTGCATCGCAGCGGCCGCTTTTGAAATCAACGTGCCTACGTCGGGAGCGTTCGTTCCGCCGTATCCGACGAACATCACGCCGGGGTCGTGCAAGGTGATGAACTGCCCGATCACGAGCGCCTTCGGGTCACGCCGCGCGCTTTGCGAACTCACGACGCCGGTGTCAGGACGAAAAAGGTAGTCGGCGATGAAGTCCATCGCCGTTGCTTCACGCTCGTCCAGAATGCCGGGGCCAACCCAACCGAAACCGCCCGACGCTTCGGACCCCGCATGCGTCACGGGCGTGCGCGACGCCTCGAGCGTGCCGGTCCGCACCGGTTCGCCGCTCGACCGAACTTCGTCGGCACGGCCGCTGACGGCCGCAGCAGCGATGCTCGGGTCGATTGCGCCGCTGATTACGAGCGTCGCGTTATCCGCGCGAAAGGCCCGGGTCGCGAAGTCCTGCACATCGGCGAATGGAAGCCCCGCCAGCACCTTCGGTTCGCCATACGTCGAAAAATGTTGCGGACCGTCGCGAAAGAGTTGAGCGAAGATCGCATCCCGCACGACGTCGCCGACGTCGGCCGACGAGAATAGCGCTTCTTGGCCCACATCGGTTTGTGCGGAGCGGAAACCGTCGGGCGATAGAACCGGCGCGAAATACGCCGTGGTCATCGCTTTGATGACCGAACTCGCGGCAGGGGCCGGAACGAGCGACGCAATCTCGAGTGAGTCACTGTAGACGGTGATGAACAACCGGCCGCCGGCATCTGCAACGGTGTCGCCGAGCGATTTTCCCACGATCGGCTTCGACGCGGCAACGGCTTGCGCGGCCAAACGGGCGAGGCCAGGTTGCGGCTTCGTGCCGAAGCCGGTCGAGGGAGCGCGATACCACAACTCGATTGCGGCGACCGGCGCGCCTTGCTCGGGCCGCACGACCGCGATTCCCCCTGCGGGCAGGCGCGAGACGACGGCCGTTCCCAGCTCCGGAAGGGCGCCGCCGGGCCCGGAGGGAGCGGCCGAGACCATCGCACCGGTGTTCAGGACCATCCCGATTCCCACTCCGAGCGAGAACCACCAGCGGCCCCGGTGCGTCCCCTTAGCGTACCGTTCGAAGAGACCAGATCGCGGACCGCGGCAGTTCAAGCCACGCCGCCGCGTCCGCTCAAGCGGGTTCCGGCGAAATGCCCGGCGGGAGACGCTTCGGCTTTTCGGCGCGCTGCGGTTCGGGCTCGTGCGCGACGGCGGCGGCCTTCGGAAGCGGCGACCCGCCGTCGTCCGATTTGCGCGGATACGGCAGGTCGGCGAGGATGGCCACGACCTCGTCGGTGTCGACGGTCTCGTGCTCCATCAGCGAGGCGACCATGCGCTCGACTTTCTTCCAATTTTCCTTGAGCAATTGGGTCGCATGCGTGTAACAGTCCTCGATGATCTGACGAACTTCGGCATCGATCTTGCCCGCGATCTCTTCGGAGTAATTGCGCTCTTCGCCGAAATCGCGTCCGAGAAAGACCTGGTGGTTACCGCGGCCGTACTGAATCGGTCCGAGCGTCGCGGACATGCCGTACTGCGTCACCATCCGGCGCGCGAGTTCGGTCGCCTTTTCGAAGTCGTTCGATGCACCGGTCGTCACGTCGCCGAACTTGATGTCCTCGGCGATGCGTCCGGAGAGCGCCATCGTGATCTGGGCGAGCAGCTCGTTTTTGGTCCGTGAATGGCGGTCTTCGTCGGGCAACGACCACGTGATGCCGAGCGCCATGCCGCGCGGGATGATCGTCACTTTGTGAACGGGATCAGCATTGGGCAACAGGCCGCCGGCGATCGCGTGCCCCGACTCGTGATACGCCGTGTTCTCTTTTTCTTTCTGACTCATCACGAGTGACTTGCGCTCGGGGCCGGCGACGACGCGGTCGATCGCTTCCTCGCAATCCTTCATGTCGATGATCGATTTATTCTTACGGGCGGCCAGCAGCGCTGCTTCGTTGAGCAAATTCTCGAGATCGGCGCCCGAGAAGCCGGGCGTGCGGCGCGCTAACGTTTCGAGCGAAATTTCTTTGGAGAGCGGCTTATTCTTGGAATGCACGCCGAGGATCGCTTGACGGCCCTTGACGTCGGCGCGGTCGACGACGATTTGGCGGTCGAAGCGGCCGGGACGCAACAGCGCCGGATCGAGGACGTCGGGCCGGTTGGTCGCGGCGATCAAGATGACGCCGGTATTCTGATCGAAGCCGTCCATTTCGACGAGCAGCTGATTGAGCGTTTGCTCGCGCTCGTCGTGTCCGCCGCCGAGTCCGGCGCCGCGCTGGCGGCCGACCGCATCGATCTCGTCGATGAAGATTATGCAGGGCGCACTCTTCTTCGCCTGTTCGAAAAGATCGCGGACGCGGCTCGCACCGACGCCGACGAACATCTCGACGAAGTCGGAACCCGAGATCGAGAAGAACGGGACGCCGGCTTCACCCGCGATCGCTCGGGCGAGCAGCGTCTTACCGGAACCCGGCGGTCCCAGCAGCAGCACGCCTTTGGGAATCCGCGCCCCCAGAGCCTGAAACTTCTTCGGGAACTTCAGGAACTCGACGACTTCGCCAAGCTCCTCTTTCGCTTCCTCGATCCCCGCGACGTCGTTGAACGTCACCTTCGGGCGGTTCTCCGAAAGCAGCTTGGCGCGCGAACGACCGAACGACAAGGCTTGGCTGCCGCCGCTTTGGGCCTGACGCAAAATGAAGAGCAGCAGCAACGCCATCAGCGCGATCGGCAGGAACTGGAACAGCGTGCTCACGATCGGCGCATTCTGAGGATTGTCGAAGCTGACGTTGGCGCCGTGCTTTTGCAGCTGCGCGCCGATGTCGTCGCCGTTGCCGACGGTCGTCGTGAACTTCGTATCGCCGTTCGGGATAGCCCGGATGGGATGCTTGAGTTCGCCCGCGACGTCGTGCCCGGAGACGGTCGCCTGCTGCACGTTATTGTCATTGATCGCACCGATGAACTGCGAGTAGGTCAGCTTAGTCGGGGGGCTCTGATTGAGCACCAAGCGATCGACGACGAAGATGACGACGATGAAGATGAAGAGGACGACGACGATCGATCTTACGTGCTTGCCCAACGTGTTGCTTCCTATTCCCCGCGGATGCCGCACGCTTGGGGCGTGAACGCTTCCGAGATTCTATATCCCCTGTTTGGAAGGCCGGCGGTGCGAACCGGACGACATTTTCAGGGAAGGCGGCGGCTGTTTTTCTGGCTGAACGCGGCAGTACCCTATATGCTCGCCTGCCGGAGGCTCACCAGAACGTCATCGGCAGCGAGCGCCACGTTGCGCAGAGACCGCCGCCGATAGCGTTAAACACCGTGCGCGCCGTTACGGCTGCGCTTCCCCCGATTTCGAGGTCCTGGTGCCGATCACGACCTCGAGGCCAGGGCGCAGATGATGGCGCCCGGGGGCTCTTCCTTCGATGGCCCGCGCGACGGCATCGAAGCGTTCGAAGGTGACGTCGCGCGTCGCATCGATGCCGCCGAGCTCGCGCTTCAACCATGCGCGCAAGGTCGCACGCGGCGCGGCGTCGCGCTCCTGCCGAGCCAGCGCGGCGCAGCGCGCGACGGCACGATCGAGCTGCGGGAACGACTCGCGCAGGCTTTCCAGCGCCAGCCTGATCGCGTTGCGGCGGAACGCGGGGTCGGCGTTGCTGGGATCGAGCGCGAACGGCAATTGGCGGCGGGTCAGGTAAGCGCGCAATTGGGCCGGTTCGATGCCGAGCAGCGGCCTGGACAGCTCGATCCCCGGCACCAATTCGCGTACGGGCGCCATCCCGGCGAGGCCCGCGGGGCTTGCTCCGCGGAAGAGCGCCAGCAAAACGGTTTCGGTTTGGTCTCGCGCGTGATGCGCCGTTACGATGCGGCGCGCACCGACCACGCGAGCCATCCGGACCAACGCTTCGTAGCGCTCGCTGCGCAGCCGCGCTTCGGCGCGGACGCCCTCCGAAAGCGATTCGGTCACCACGCGCAATCGCAGCGTGGCGCCGAGAGCGAGCACGACGGCCTCGTCCTGCCAGGCACTTGCACGCAGCGCATGATTGACGTGTCCGAGCACGACGGTCGCGCCGGCTGCGGCGGCCGCGCGGGCTAAGAGCGCCGCCAGTGCGCCGCTATCGCTGCCTCCCGACGCCGCCGCTACGACGCATTCGCCGGCCTGCATGTTCGCGGCGCGCGCGACGGAGGCTTCGAGCGCGGCGTCGGGCCGCGCGCCCCTCATTTCGTCCTACGCATTGCGCACCGCGCGAGCCATCTCGCGTTGGACGTCGCGGTCACGTTCCTCGCGCCGCTTGTCCCACAATTTTTTACCGCGCGCCAGGGCAATTTCGACTTTGGCCCGGCCGCGCTTGAAGTACAAGCGCGTCGGCACGAGGGTCAGTCCTTTTTCGGAGATGCGCCCGGCGAGCCGATCGATATCTTTGCGATGCAGCAACAGCTTACGCGGACGATTTGGCTCGACGTTCGAAAAACTGCCCTCTTTATACGGCGGAACGTACATCGAGAGCAGCCACAGTTCGCCCTCGCGAATGCGCGCGTAGGCTTCGCCGATGCTGATCCGCCCGGAGCGCACGCTTTTGATCTCCGTGCCCGTCAGCACGATGCCCGCTTCGAGCCGTTCCAGAAACTCGTATTCGAAGCGCGCGCGCCGGTTGTCGACGGAGGGTGCCGGCGCGGCCGCTTTTGCGGCTCCCGCTTTCGCGGCGCCGTTTGAGCCGCGCGCTTTTCCTTTAGGCACCGAGCCGCTCCCCCGCTGCAAGGCGGCCGCGTGAGACGAAGCTGCCCTCGCCCGAGGCCAGCACCGTGCCTCCTTCGTCGCGCACGGTCGCCGCGATCCGCAACACGCGCGCGCGCTGCCAGAGCACGTCTCCGCGCACGATCAGCGGCGCCTCGATCGGCACCGCGTGACGGAAGCGCAGCGCCAGGTCGGCAGTGACGCCGCGAATGCCGCGCGCGGCCGCGGCATAAGCCATCGCCTCGTCCAGCAGCAAGGCGACGGTACCGCCGTGTGCGACGCCGCGCCAGCCTTGAAACGCGCGCGGCAAGGTGACGCGGCTCTCGGCCGAACCGTCGTCGCCGAAGGCGAATTCCATGCGTAACCCGAGCGGCGAAAGCCGGCCGCACGCGAGACAGAAGCCGTCATCGACCGGCGCACCCAGATCGCTCACTTCGGAGGCGGGCTTGTCTTGACGTCGGCGTCACGCACCTTGGCCAGCAGCGTACGGGCGTAGATCGTGTCGACGTCGGCGGCGAGCGCTGCGTCGAGCTCTTGACGCGCGCGGTCGTACTGGTGCTCGTCGATCTCGATCCGGGCGATCAAGGTATAGCCGTGGCGCCCCGCTTCGCCGACGTGGCTCCGATCGAGCGTGATGCCGCGACGCAGATAGTCGATCGCGGCATCGTCCTGATGTAAGTCGTACAGCAGTGAACCGATATGGAAGTCGATGTCGGCGTACTGCGGCACGAGGTTGGGCACGTCGATCACGTACGAAAGACCGCGCTCGGGATCGTGCAAATCGGTCTGATAGAGCTCGCCCAGATATTCGCGCGCCAGCACGTCGCTCGGGTCGCTGCGTAGGGCGGCTAAAAACTCGATCTTCGCGCGGTTGGTCGAACGCTCGTTGAAGCGCATGATGCCGAGCCCCACGTGCGCGCCGGGCGCCGCCGGGTCGAGCTGCAAGGCGGCGTTGAATTCATCGCGCCCATCTTGGCTGTGGTCGCGACCGATCAGCGAGGAAAAGAGATAGGCGAAGCCCAGCCGCAGGTGATTCGCATAGCTTTTCGGAGCGTCGGCAACCGCGTCTTCAGCGTCGTTCGTGACACCGTCGAGCGCACCGAGGCGATGCGCCGCCGACGCATCGAGAAAGGTGATCGCCAGGACGTTGTCGGGAACGATGTGCAGTGCTTGGGTGAATTCGTTTTGCGCCTGCGTGAAGCGCTCGCCATAGAAGTCCGCGAGCCCGCTTCCGAGGACGGTCGCAAATCGTGCGTCGGCATAGTCGTTTCGCGCAGCATTCGCGCGCGAGCCGGGATCGCGTGCGGCCGGCGTGCGTGAGCGGTGCGCCGTTGTGCTTGCGACCGTGCTCTTCATGCGCGGCGCGGCCGTGGGTGCCGGCGCGGCGAACGCAGCATCGCTGCCTAAAGCGGTCCAAGCGACAAAACTCAGCAGCGCGGCAGCGCGGCGGCTCAACGCCCCACCGCCAGCCGGCGCGCACAAACGTCGGGCAGTTGGACGTTCGCGATCTTGTCCTGCACGGTCGACACCGCGTAGGCGACGCGCTGCCATTCGATCGTGCGTGCGGACGGGTCGTAGAGCACGAACGATGCGTCGGGATTGAGATCGCGCGGTTGCCCGACGCTGCCGACGTTCACGATGTAGCGAAGCCCCTCTTCGAGGACGAGGCTGCCGCCGTTTTGGCGATGCTCGTGCACGATCGCGCCACGCGAACTGCGGGCGTAATACTCCGCGACGTGCGTGTGCCCGACGAAGATCAGCGGCGC
>JALYUD010000057.1 GCA_030853905.1 Vulcanimicrobiota bacterium | reverse complement strand
CCACGACGGGCGCGGCAGCCTGAAAAGCAAAGCGTTCACCGAGTTTTGCACTGCCTGACGTCACTGGGTTCACAAGGCGCACGGTGACGGGCGTTCCGGCCGGCACGATGACCGGCGCAGCAATAGCGGGCAACGCTAAAGTGAGCGCACCCAGTAAAGCAGCAACCGAGAGTGTTACGCGCATATAGCTTTCCTCCAAAAAAGGTCCCAGAAGCGTTTAACCGACAGGATGCAACTATCGTGCTGTGCGCTCAATTCATAAGGTTGTTTTAAGAAGCCTGCGACGAGAAGTACGCTCTTCCCGGCGACCGACGAACTTCTCGCTGTACACGGCGCGGAAGATCATGGCCTTGCATCCGCCGCCCCGCTCCGATCCCTGTTGCGAGTTTAAGCGCCACCCGGGGGCCAGCCGTCGCCCGGAGGATGCAAAGGAAGCGCCGGATTAAGTTCGCTCCCGTAACGGAGGTCTGACGAGAAGCAGCGCGGTGCCAATCGCGACATGAGCGCGGCCTTAGCGCGTGCGTGATCAGGGAATGCTCCAGCCGCTTTCTCATTCCAATAGTTGCAGCGTCTCCAGCCGTCCGCTCCTGATGCCCGGCCGTTTCGCCGCTGCGGAGCTCCGACTTTAACCACCACCGAGGTCCGGCCACGTCACGATGTGGAAGGTTGCGGTGTTATGGAAGGTACAGCGCTTACCGGGAGGTTTGCAGTGGAAGGGGTGTACGTTCTCGGGCTCGACCGCAGTCTGGACGCCGATGCGCGCGTCGAGCGCCTCGTGTTCGACCATCAGGAAAAGCTGGCGCGCTACGTTCGCCGCTTCATTCCGCAGGCCGACGTGGCGCTCGACGTGGTTCAGGACGTCTTTTTGGGCGCGTACAAAATGTTGCGTGCCGATCCGACCCGGCCGCTTTCCGCCGGCTGGCTTTACAAGACCGCGACCAATCACGCGATAAGCTATCTTCGTAAGGCGAAACGTCGCGGTGAAACGCTTGCCGTTGACGCAGCCTCGGCGTTTCGCAGCGAGGAACGTTCAGAGTCGTCGCTCGACCTGCAGGCGGCGCTCGGAGCACTGGGCCGCGAACAACTCGAATGCGTGATGCTGACGGCGTACGCCGGCTATTCGTCGAGTGAAGCGGGCCTGATCCTCGGGATCAGCGCGGACGCCGTCCGTCAGCGCACCTGCCGGGCGATGCGGGCGCTACGCAAATCACTAAGCGATGACGATCAAAAGTCGGCCGCGCGACGGGCGGCGGCACGTCCGGACGCCGAAGTTCAGCGTAACGCCGAAGGCCGGCGTAACGGCGAAGACAAGCGTAGCGCCGAGGGCAACGCTTTTGAGAAGTCCACGTGAAAAGCGATCATGGTCGGTTCGACGCCCTTGCGGGCGCATTGGCACTGGGCGAAGCGACCGCCGCAGAACGCGAGCAGTTCGAAACCCATGCATTGATGTGCCCGACGTGCCGTGAACACGGCGTCGAGGAGTTGGTCGGCGTACGCGAGTTCATCACCGCGGCGCGAGAAGAAGAGACGTGGCGTCCGTCGCTCGGATCGCCGCTGATGGCACGGATTCGTGACGGGCGCTTGCGCCGCTCGCGCCTGGCCCTGCGCGCCCTCGGCTGGTCGGTGGCGCTTTCCCTAGTGCTCGACGCCGCCTTTATCAGCGGCATCACGTCGTACGCCGGTCACGTCATCCACGCCGGCAGCAATTCGATGGCGAACATCGCAACATCGTACCGAACCGCGCTTCGTTAACGTGCCCCAAGCGGTCGCTTGCGCTCTGCGCCCCGGTGAACCGCAGCGACCACCTCATGCACGGCTCGGATCACGAGACCGGGCTGCTCCAACATGATGTAGTGGTCGCTTCGCGTAGCGATGATCTGTTGAACGCCCGGCTCGATGTCGACCAACCGATTCTGTTGGATGCGCCACGCCCGTTCCAGCGCAGCGGAGAAGCCTGCGGGAACACTCGTGGGTAGGACCACGGGGCGGCCGCGCGACAGAACGACGAGGGGCATCGGCTTGAGCGGGGCTTTCCTTTGAAGACCGCGCAAGGCGGCGAAGGCTGGCCCGAACGGTATCGTCTCATAATCCTTGTACGACTGCAGGCTTTTCGGTCTTTCCGTGTTCAGCCTAGTGAATGTGGCGTATTGCGCGGGCGTAAAGTACCGCCGCAGTCCGTCCGGCAGCGCGTCGATGAGCACGAGGCCGCTCACGTCGCCCGGAAATTTGTGCGCGTAAAGTCGGGCGAGGAGGCCGCCCGTCGAATGACCTGCCAGGACGAACGGAGGCGGCATGCGCGCCGCCGCAACGAGCGCATGCAGATCATCGTCGGCGCTCATCGCGCTGCGTGGCATCGCGACATCATCGCTGCGGCTGCGGTCCGCGACCGTTTCACCGAGCACGGTTCCCGGTCTGTCATACGCGCACACGTGCGTGAACGTCGCAATCCCTGGAAAGACGGACTTCTGCAGCGGCTTGGCGCTGTTTGCGCTCCAGTAGTCGGAGCGCACCCGTAAGCCGGCTTCCAAGATCACCGTCGGGCTCCCGCTGCCGCTGCACCGCAGATAGAGCCTTCGACCGTGGGCGATCCGAAAAGGCCTGCGAAGTCGCCCCTTACCGCGGAGTCAGCGGAGGCCGCCACGGATTGCGGCGCCATCGTCGCGAACGCCATCGCTACAACGAAGTAGCGGAGTTGCGCGCGCAACGTTAACAAGCCCTTCTACCGGATTGCGAAGTTGTGCAGCTCGATCGCCTCAATCTTCGGTCGCGCGTCGGACGGTAAGTTCGCCCGAACCGCGTCGAACCAATCTTCTTGCTGCGCGCGCGTATCCCAAATCTCGTTGACGACGAAGCCGTCGCCTTGGGGGTAGACGAAATGCGCCTGGAATCCGGCTCGCTTCTTCATTTCGGGGATGAGCTTGGCGGAAATTTGATCGTACATTCCCAGACTGATGCCGGGATTCGTGATCTTGATAAGGACAGCCACTGCGGTGCTCCTTTCGCGTCAGACCGAAGGTCCTCAGCGGTTAAATCGAGAGAGAAGCGCACTGCTTGTTCGCAACGACCCGGGAATTCCTACAGCCTTGCGCAGCGCGCGCGGATGACGTGCATCGACACGGGTGTAATGTCGCCGGCAGAACGAACGGCGCGGCGACGCTCGTTCGGGCGGAAGCGGCAGGGGAGCGTTCGCTTCCCGGCATGCGGCCCGCTTTTTCGTCCGCGTCCCGGGAGCGCGGCCGAAAGGTCACGCACAGGTTAAGGAGATGCGTCAACCGTTGTCGATGGCGGCGACCGATGTAAAAAGCTTGGCCTCGAATCGCCGCGCTGGCTTGCGAAGGGTTGAATGTTCGAGCGAGAAGGTACGATGGACGCAAAGACGCTTCCCCGAGGAGAAACGCCGTTGAGATCGCCCCTCGCCATGCTTTCGCTACTTGCGGCCGCCGCTTTTCTGCTGTCCGGGTGCGGAAAGCACAGTAATTCGATCGGCAATCCGAATGCAACGGTGTCGGGCCCGATCACGGATAGCGGCGACAGCGGATTGCGCGCCAAGCCGGGCGCTGCGGCCGCGACTGGAGATCCGCAGCACGGTGCGGCTATCTTCTCGCAGAACTGCGCAAGCTGCCATGGCGTCGCCGGTGCCGGGGGCGGCATCGGGCCGCGGCTCAAAGACGAAAAGCAGCGTAAAAACTATCAGCAGGCGATCGCCTGGATCAAGAACCCGCTGGCGCCGATGCCAAAACTTTATCCCGCGCCGCTGTCCGAGAGCGACGTACAAGACGTCGCCGCCTACGTCGAAACCCTGTAGCGGGGTGCGACGAATTTCGACACCCCGCTAAGGGGTTTGACCACGCGCACGCTCTTTCTGTTCGGCCGCGATCTGCGGCTTGGCGATCACGCCGGACTCGCGACGGCGGCGCGCTACGGAGAGATCGTGCCTGCGCTCGTGCTCGATCCCGCAACAGCCGCGCGAGTCGGCAAAAATCCGCGCCGTGCCGCGTACTACTGCGGCGCGGTTGCCTCGCTCGCTGCTGAGTTGGAATCTCAGGGGACACGCCTGGTGTGTCGGCGAGGGTCGTTGGCCACAGCCGCACTACGGCTCGCGCGCGAAGGCGCCGCCACCAACGTTGCGTGGACGGTCGCCTACGACGCACCGACGCTCGCTCGACAACGCGCCCTACAGTCGGCACTCGAAGAGGCCGGAATCCGAACATTCGCCGTGCACGATGCGCCGGCGATCGCTCCTGAAGAAACGGCGGCAGCGCGATCATCCGACGGGGGCCGCGGTTATCGCGCGTTCGCTCCATACGTCCAGGTTTGGAAGCAGCTGTCGCGCGAGCCGGTGACGGCGCGGCTGCGCTTCGCAACGCCCGCGCTCGACTCCGATTCGTTGCCGCAACCGCGCGAGTTCGGGATTGAGCACGCTGCGCAAGACGTTTCGGAAGCGCGGGCTCGCACGGCCTTCGAAGGCTACGCGAGCGCGCCGATCATGCGATACGCGGCAGCCCGCAACGTCCCGGGCGGACCGCCGACGTCGCGCCTGTCGTCGGCCCTGGCGTTCGGAACGATCGCAGCGCGAACGGTCCTGGCGCTGATCGACGCTCGCGCACAAGACCGTTTTCTGCTTGCCGAAGAACGCGTTGCGCTCGATGGGCTGCGGCGCTCCTTGGCGGAGCGCGATTTCTTTTTGCAGTTGGCGTGGTTCTTCGAAAGCGCCCCGGACGCCGTGCTGCAAACGCGCATGCGGCACTTCCCCTTCGCCCGTTCCCATCGGGCGCTCACGGCGTGGCGTGAAGGTTGCACGGGGTTTCCGCTCGTCGACGCGGGCGTGCGGCAGCTGCGCGCGACCGGCTGGATGCATCCGCGCGCCCGCTTGGTGGCGGCCTCCTTTTTGTGCTTCGACCTCGGCATCGATTGGCGCGTCGGCCGCGATGTATGGGACTGCGAACTCGAGGAAGATGACCTCGCGCTCGCCACCGGCAACTGGCAGTGGGTCGCCGGAGTCGGCGCCGACCTCGCGCAATTTCCGCGCATCTACAATCCGCATAAACAGGCTCGAGCGTACGATCCGCTCGGAACGTACGCACGTTGCTGGATCCCGGAGTTACGTGGACGACCGATGCCGCAGGCGCCGGCGAATTCGCAAAGCAGCAGCGCGGCGCAACTGAGCTTGCCGTTTTTCGACGGAGAACCGTATCCGCAGCCCGTCGTCGATCACGAACGAGCGGCGCGCGACTTCTTGCGTCGCTACGGCGAGTTCAGCGGCACGACCGCGTCACGAATCGCCGGCGGATTCGGCAAAGCCGAACTTTAGGCCGCTACCCGCTCGTCGTTACGCCTGGCTTCGCGCTGATCGAGCCAGTCGCTCACCAGCGGGACTCGTACGCTTTCGGCATTCCAAACGCGCACGCCGTAAATCAAGCTCGCGATCAGCCAGAGCGGAAAGAGCGCGGCCAATAACGGGAAGGCGGACCAACCCAAGAGCGGAACTTGCGCGACGGCTTCGAGCGCCACCCACAGGGCGAACAGCCCGAAATTCAGCCCCAGCGCCTGGAGCGCTTGCCGTCGCACCGTGCGGGAACGCGTCGGGTCCAGCAGCGCGAGCGCGGCCAGCGGCCACAACACATAACCGAGAGCCAACAGGATGCGCGTCTCGCCCGAGACCGTCGCGAGCGCCGTGCCGCGCGTCGCTACCCGGTTCGATGGCGACGGGGATGATGAGGGCGGCGGTGGATTCGAAGGCCCGATACGCCCACGTAGCCCCGGCCGCGCCGCGCCAGCCGCTTGCATGCGACGTTGGAGCCGGCACCCGGGACAGAGACCTTCGTCGTCGCGGCACGTTGCGCAGACCGAGCGGCGGCAATCGTGACACACGGCGACGGACGGAACGGCGTTGTGATAGTAACAGTCCACGCAAGCACCTCGGCAAAAGACGTTGTTCGTAAGCAGCTACCGGGCGGCACGTACAAAGGTTTCGGAGCGGTACCGGCACCGAGAGCGGCAAGCCACCAGCCACGATCGGCGATCGGCATTGCGCCGGCACATAGCCGCACCGCGATCAGCGATGGTCTTTTCCGAGCGGGGATCGGACAGCGGCATTTCGGAGCGGGTATCCGCAGCGGAATGGCGAGAAAGGGACCGGTACGTGAAGGGCTCTCTTCCGCGGGCCGAGCGCTGGACGGTCACTCGGCGGCTTCTCGACGAAGCGCGGCCGTACTATCCGCGGCTGGTCGTTGCGCTCGTGCTGGGATTGGTCGCGGGACTCGGCCCGCTGGCGCTGACAAAGGCGTTTCCGCTGGTGATCGACGGCGTGATCGAAAATCCCAAACATCCGATCGGATTGCTGCTCGGGGTGATCGCCGGCGTCTTTGCCGTCAACTTGATTTCGAACGCCGCGACCTTCGGCCAAAGTTACCTGACCGCATGGAGCGGTCAGCGGCTGATCGCCAGTTTTCGCGTGCGGCTATTCGAACGCACGATGCGCATGCCGCTGGCGGAGTTCGACCAGTGGCGTCCCGGCGAGTTGATCGCCCGCTTCAACAACGACCTGACCTTGATGACCGATGCGCTGTCGGTTTCGCTGCCGCAGTTTTTTGTGACACTCGTGACCTTGGTCGCGTCGCTCGCGTACATGCTGTACATCGACTGGCTGCTGTCGCTCTTTTTGTTCGTGTTCGCGCCGGTCGTGTCGTTGATCGTTGCCGGGTTCACGCGCACGATCTCGACCAGTACCAAACGGGCGCAGGAACAGATCGCCGATCTGTCCGCGAACTTGACCGAAGTGCTCCACGGCGAGCGGATCGTCAAGGCATTCGGACGCGAAGACTATGAAGTCGCGCGCTTCGCGCACAGCAACGAACGGTATTTCGGCGCCTTCATGCGCGTTCTGCGTTTGGGCCAAACGCAGACTCCGATCGTGGCGATGATCATCACGACCGCGCTGCTTGCGATCATGGCCTTCTCGGCGCGGGAAGCGATGGTCGGACGTATGAGACCGGGGCAAATTTTCCAATTCTGGAGTTTGGTCGTGCTGGCGATCAATCCGCTCAATCGCTTTGCCTCGTTCGTCGGCGATATCTCCAAAGGGCTGGTCGGTGCGGCGCGCATCTTCGAGGTGCTCGATCTACCGATTGAAGATGAAGCCGGGGCAGCAAGTACCGCCGGCATGCCGATCGCCGGTGCGCTCGCCTTCGAAGCAGTGACGTTCGGTTACAAGCCCCAGGCGCCGGCCGTGTTGCGCGCCTTCTCGACGCGGATCGCGGCCGGGGAGATCGTGGCGCTCGTCGGACCCTCGGGCGCCGGCAAGACGACGATCGTCAACCTCGTGCCGCGCTTCTACGAGCCGCAGGACGGCCGCATCACCCTCGACGGCCGCGACCTGCGCGACTACTCGCTCCCGGCATTGCGCGGCGCGATCGCGATCGTTCCCCAAGAACCGTTGCTGTTCAGCGGGACGATCGCCGCGAACATCCGTTACGGCCGGCTCGACGCGACGCGGGCCGAGTTGGAGATCGCAGCACGCGAAGCCAACGCCGAGGAGTTCATCCTTGACCTGCCCCTGGGTTACGAGACGACGGTCGGCGAGCGCGGCATGCGGCTTTCCGGCGGTCAGCGCCAGCGCATCTCGATCGCCCGCGCCGTCTTGCGCGACCCGCGCATCCTGATCCTCGACGAAGCGACGAGCGCCCTCGACAGCCACTCCGAGCGGCTGATCGAAGCCGCCCTCGACCGGCTCTTGGCCGGCCGCACGACCATGATCGTCGCCCACCGCCTGTCGACGATCCGCCGCGCCAACACGATACTGTACGTCGAGAACGGCGCCGTTCTCGAAGCCGGCAGCCACGACGCCCTCCTCGCCCGAGGCGGCGCCTACGCGCGCCTCTACGCCGCGCAGTTCGTCTGAGGTGCTCGTCTTGCGCCGCAGGCCGAACCAAGCCGTAACGATCGGCGACGACGTCCGGGTCGTCGTTCTCGCCGTCGAAGGAGACGCGGTACGCCTCGGCATCGAAGCTCCTGCAACGGTACCCGTCCGCCGTGCTGAAGCAAAACAGAAGTCCGCGCTTTCCGACTAAGATAGACGCCTACCCGAACCGCCGCGTATTTGACATCATAGACGGTGCTTGATACCATACGCGGGTTGTCGTCCAGGCTGTCGCTCTTTTCGCGACGGCGGATCGCTTATAATGGACGCCAGGGTGCGTGGAGAGTAGATGAAGAACATCATCGGCCGGAAGGTCGGGATGACCAGCGTGTTCACCGCCGATGGGCGCTACGTGCCGGTCACCGTGATCGAAGCCGGACCGTGCACGGTGTTGCAGCGCAAAACGGCCGCGTCGGACGGTTATTCCGCCGTGGCCCTCGCCTTTGCCGATGCGCGCCGCAACGGCTTGACCAAACCGCAGGCCGGACGCTTCAAAAAACTCGGCATCACGCAGCCCAAAAAGCACGTCCGTGAATTTCGGCGTCAGATCGACGACGCACCGGAAGTCGGCGGCACGGTCGCGGTCGACGTTTTCGCCGCAGGCGAGCATGTCGACGTGACCGGCGTTTCCAAAGGCCATGGTTTCGCCGGCGGCATCAAACGCCACAATTTTTTCGGCGGCGGCCGCAGTCACGGCTCGATGATTCACCGCCAGCCGGGTTCCAACGGCGACACGAACGCCGGTCACACCCATCGCGGCTCACGCCGGCCGGGGCACTACGGCGTCGATCGCACGACCCATCAAAACCTCGAAGTCGTTCGCGCCGACGTCGAACGGAACGTGCTGCTGGTGCGCGGCCCGGTACCCGGCCCGAAGAATGGACTCGTGCTCGTGTCGGGTGCGGTCCGTCCACCCCCGGCCCCAGCCGCAGCCCCCGCCTCGACGAAGGCGTCTCGCTGATGCCGAGCGTCATCGACGTTCGCGGTACGAAGCTACGCGACGTCGCCGTTCCCGCGGCGTTTGTCCAAGTCGACGGCGGGAAGCGCAACGCGATGTTCCGCGCCGTGTTCCGCGAACTGAGTAACCGACGCGCGGGCACGGCGTCGACCAAGCGCCGCGACGAAGTTTCCGGCGGCGGCAGGAAGCCGTGGAAGCAGAAAGGGACCGGACGCGCGCGCCAAGGTTCCACGCGCTCGCCGCAGTGGCGCCACGGCGGCGTCGTCTTCGGGCCCAAGCCGCGCAATTATATCGTCAGCCTCAATAAAAAGGAACGCCACGGTGCGCTGCGCGCGGCACTCGCGGACCGCTTCGCCAGCAACAGCGTCAGTGTGCTCGGGACCGACGACTTCGATTTGACTAAAACGCGCGACTTGGCCGCGCTGTTATTCGGCGCCAAGCGCGCCGCGAAAGCGGCCGCACGGACGCTCGTCGTCTATGCGCCCTCCGAGCGGGCCGCCGTCGGCGCCGAACTCGAGCGGATAGGCCGCAATCTTGCCCGCGCTGCAATCACCCACACGGGCGCGCTCGACGTCAAAGACGTGCTCGGCTACGCCCACGTGCTGCTCACGTCGGCCGCGTTCGACGAATTGAGTACGGCGTTCGCAGCGCCGAGCGGGAACCAGCAGTCCGACACCGCGACGTGCGAGCTCTCCGCCGCATCGCGGTCTTCCGATGAACCCGACGCATCTCCGGCGTCCGAGCTGGAAGGAAGCGCCGGATAAATGGTTGCCCGCGATGTCATCATAGCGCCGATGATCACCGAAAAGTCGATGGCCGGCACGCCGTTTCAGCAGTACGCCTTCGAAGTGCACCGCAGCGCGACCAAAACGCAGATTCGCCACGCCGTCGCGGAAATATTCAAGGTCGACGTGCTCAAGGTCAACACGATCAACGTCGGCGGCAAGAAGAAGAACTTTGCACGCCGCGGCGTGCGCACGCACGGCAAGCAGCCCGATTGGAAAAAAGCCATCGTCACCCTCAAAGCCGGCCAGAAGATCGAACTGGGCGGCACGAACCCGTTCGAACAGTGATTTGCATGCATCTTTCACCCGATCGCGTCGTTGCTCGTCGCTCACGTACGGATTCGCTAAGCGAATCCCGGCACGTAGTGCCGCGCTTACGGGCGGAATTCGGCGCAGCCGAATTCAAGTACGCTTCGCTCCTCGCGCCTCGCGCTCGGGCGCGATATGCACTCAATTCGGCTTGGCTAGAGTTGGATCGAGGTTTGAATAATGGCGGTTAAGCGGTATCGGCCCACGTCGGCGGGGCAGCGGTTTCTGACGACGATCGATTTCAAAGATCTGACGAAGAAGAAGCCGGAGAAAGCGCTCGTCGAGGTCAAAAAGAAACATTCGGGGCGCAATAACAACGGCCATATCACCGTGCGCCACAAGGGTGGGGGGACGCGGCGGCAGTACCGCATCGTCGACTTCAGGCGACAGAAAGATACGATACCGGCCAAGGTCACGGCGATCGAGTACGATCCCAATCGCTCCGCGCGGATCGCCCTGCTTGCCTATCGCGACGGCGAGAAGCGTTATATCCTCGCACCCGTCGGACTCGAAATCGGCAACGTGATCGAGTCGGGCGAAGGCGCGGACATCAAGACGGGCAACTGCCTGCCGCTCAAAAATATTCCGCTCGGCACCGTCATCCACAACGTCGAACTGCGGCCCGGCGAAGGCGGCAAGCTGGTGCGCAGCGCCGGGGCGTCGGCGCAGCTCATGGCAAAGGAAGGCGCCTACGCGCAGATTCGCATGCCCTCGGGCGAAGTGCGGCGCGTGCTCGTCGTCTGCCGCGCGACGATCGGCCAACTGGGCAACCTCGATCACGAGAACGTCATCATCGGCAAAGCCGGCCGTATGCGCCACATGGGCAAACGCCCATCGGTGCGCGGCATCGCGATGAATCCGGTCGACCATCCGCATGGCGGTGGTGAGGCGCGCTCGACCTCGGGCCGGCCGCCGACGACGCCATGGGGTCAGATGACGATGGGCAAAAAGACGCGCCGCACCAAGCGCACCAGCAAGATGATCGTCCGCAAACGGAGCGCCAAGTAATGGGTCGCAGCCTCAAGAAGGGGCCCTTCATCGCGGACCATCTGATGGAGAAGGTCGAAAAGCTCAACAGCACGCGCGAACGGCGCGTGATCAAGACCTGGTCGCGCTCGAGCACGATCGTCCCGCAGATGGTGGGCCACACGATTTCCGTGCACAACGGCCGCACCCATGTACCCGTGTTCGTGACCGAAAACATGGTCGGCCACAAACTCGGCGAGTTCGCGCCGACGCGTACCTTCAAGGGGCATTCAGGCCAAGAGAAGAGTACGGTGAAATAGCGTGACCGACACCGCAACGCAGGAGCGCACCCAAGCGTTCGCTCACCTGAAATTTGCCCGCGTCGGTCCGCGCAAGCTGCGTCGGGTAGCCGATGCAATCCGCGGACGCTCGGTTCGTGAAGCGCTCGCGCTGCTGCGGTTTTCAGGCGTGTTCGCGAGCGAACCGATCGAAAAGCTGTTGCGCAGCGCCGTCGCCAACGCGGAAAACAATCACGCCATGGCGACCGACGACCTGTTCGTTTCGAAGATCACCGTCGACGGCGGTCCCGGCGGCTCCTACACGCGCCGGCTCGATCCCCGCGCCCAAGGGCGCGCAGCCTTCAAGCGCAAGCGCATGTCGCACGTGACGATCGTCGTCGGCAGTACGCCGCCGAAGCATCAGCCGAAGAAGACTTCCGGCGCATCGATCGCGCTCTCGTCGCTCGAGACGCGCCGCCGTACCGTCGCCGAGCCGGCCTCCACCAAACGCACCCGCAGACAGCGTTCGGCCATGGCTTCGGCCGGAGCGCCGGTCGTTGAATAGGACACCGTAATGGGACAGAAGATACACCCGGTCGGGCTGCGTCTCGGCATCACACGCACGTGGGACAGCCGCTGGTTCGAGAAGAAAAATTACCGTGCGTGGCTGCATGAAGATCAATCGATCCGCAAGCATTTCGCCAAGCTGACGCGCGCGGCGGCGATTTCGAAAGTCGAGATCGAGCGGCGTGCCAATCAAGCACGCGTGATCGTGCACACCGGAAAACCGGGCATCATCATCGGCAAGCGGGGCGTCGGCATCGAAGACATCCGCAAAAACCTCGAAAACCTGACCCAGAAGAACGTTCAGGTCAACGTCGTCGAGATCAAGTACCCCGAACTCGACGCACGTCTAGTCGGCCAAAACATCGTCGATCAGTTGGAAAAGCGGATCGCTTTTCGGCGCGCGATGAAGCAGGCGATCATGCGCTCGATGAAAGCCGGCGCGCGTGGCATCAAGGTGATGTGCTCCGGCCGTTTAGGGGGCGCCGAGATCGCGCGCACCGAGCAGAACCACGACGGCAAGGTTCCGCTGCATACCTTGCGCGCCGACATCGACTACGCGCACGTCGAAGCCTTCACGACCTTCGGGCGCATCGGCGTCAAAGTGTGGATTTATAAGGGCGAAGTGCTCCCCGATCAACAACCGCGTGAACAAGCGCGGCCCGATCGCGCCGGAGGCGATCGCGCGACGTTCCGCGACCGCCGCGGCGAACGCCGTGGCGGACGCGGCCGCGGCGGTTCGGGTGCCCCCGGCGGTCCCGCTGGTTCCGGCTCGATCGGGCGTCCGGCCGGCCCGATGCAGGGGACCTCGGCGGAGCCGCTCGACGGTGGATCGCCGTTGCCGACCCCGGCTGAAATCGAACACGACCACAGTTCGCTCGCAAGCGACATCGACGGCGCGTTCGCACAGCCCGGCCATCCGGTCTCGACGGGCGATCACGGTGGAGCGGCGATCCGCGATACCGAAGCGCAGCGACCCGGCGGACTCGAAGAGATTTCGTCGCCCGAGCCCGCCTCGCAACACACGACCGACGCACAGGAGCGTCCCGGAGCACCGTCCTCCGCCCCGACGGCGACGGAGCCGGAAGCGGCCCCGGGCGCCGGCACCCATGATCGCCCCGAGCTTGACACGAGCGCGGAAGATCACGACGCTCGCAGCGGAACCGCCGCGGTTACGGAGAGTGACACCGCTACCGGTAGCGCGAGCCAAGGCGCGTCGGGTGACGACGGCGCAAACGAGGACACTCCGCATCAGAACACTCCGAACGCAAGCATTGCGGACGGGAGCCGTGCGAACGAAAGCGTTGCGGACGTGGGTCTTGCAAATGAGAACGACCTCGGCGAAAGTAGTGCGCCGCCCTTGGCCTCGAGCGAAGCCGGCGCGACGTTGCCTGAACCGACGGACGGGCACGAGGGCGCCCAGTAATGCTCACGCCCAAACGCGTCAAATGGCGCAAGCAGCATCGCGGCCGCATGACCGGCAAGGCGTTTTCGGGCAACACGCTGACTTTCGGCGATTTTGGGCTACAGGCGCTCGAGCCCGTGTGGATGACGAATCGTCAGATCGAAGCGGCGCGTATCGCCATGACGCGCCACATCAAACGCGGCGGCAAAGTTTGGATCAAAGTCTTTCCCGACAAATCGGTCACGAAGAAACCGGCTGAAGTACGGATGGGTTCCGGCAAGGGTAATCCGGAGTTTTGGGTCGCAGTCGTTCGCCCCGGACGCGTCCTGTTCGAACTGGCCGGCGTGCCCGATTCCGTCGCTCGCGAAGCACTCAAACTCGCCGCGGCCAAGCTTCCCATTTCGACCAAGATCGTCACTCGCCAGTCCGAAGTGGAGGCGGTGTCGTGAAGCACGACGAGCTGACGAAGCTGCGGGACTTTACGATCGCCGAACTGCAGCAAAAAGCCCGCGAAACCAAGGAGCAACTGTTCAATTTACGCTTTCAACTACGGACCGGCCACCTCTCGGATTTTAGTCGCGTGAAAGCGACCAAACGCGAGTACGCCCAGATTCAAACCGTCGTCAGCGAGAAGCGGCTCGCGGATCGGCCGAACGCCGAACGCAACAGATTTGCTCGAGCCCGATCCGCGGAGGCCAAGCGTGGAGCAGCCTGACGGCCCTTCGGGTTCGCCCACGTCAGAATTGACGTACGGCGGAGAGGTCGGCTCACAGCCGGCTGCAGCGCAGCCGCTCACTTCCGGCTACGCGGTCAGTGTATCTGCACCGACGGAGTCGGAGCAGAGCGCCGGCAGTCGCCCGGAAGATACGCAAGCGAGTGACATGCAGGCGGACCTGCGCCCGAGCGGTACGCAGCCCGACGGTTCACCGCTCGGCGGCACCCCGGCCGACACCGCACGAACCGATGATCCGCGAGACCGCGGGGCACGCCATCGTCGCCGCATCAAGATGGGCGTCGTGCGCAGCGACAAGATGGATAAGACGATCGTCGTCGTGACCGAGACGCGCGTACCGCATCCGGTCTATAAGAAGATCGTCCGCAAGTCGGTGCGCTTCAAGGCGCACGACCAACGCAACGATGCCAAGATCGGCGACACCGTGCGCATCATGGAGACGCGCCCGATCTCGCGCGACAAACGCTGGCGCTTGCTCGAGATCGTCGAACGGGCGAAATAATGAGGAGCGGGGCGACGAACCGCACGCTCGCGTGCGGCTTTCAAATCAGGAGCGGGGCGACCAACGGCACGCTCGCGTGCGGCTTTAGATCATGATACAGCAAGAGACGCGACTTCGTGTCGCAGACAACAGCGGGGCGCGCGAGTTGCTGTGCATTCACGTGCAGGGCGGGTCGCGGCACCAGTATGCCTACGTCGGCGACATCATCGTCGGCACGGTCAAGAGTGCAATTCCCGGCGCCGCGGTCAAGAAGGGGCAAGTCGTCAAGGCGGTCGTCGTACGCTGCGCGCAGCCGATGAAGCGTCCTGACGGCTCGTTCATCAAATTCGACGAGAACGCGTGCGTCATCATTAAGGGCGAAAAGGACAACCTCGATCCGCGCGGCACGCGCGTGTTCGGGCCGGTCTGCCGCGAATTACGCGACCGCGGCTTCCTGAAGATCGCTTCGCTCGCCCCCGAGGTCCTGTAATCGTGCCGTCGGCAGTTGCAAAACCTCACGTCATTAAAGGCGACACCGTCGTCTTGCGGCGCGGCCGTGAGAAGGGACGGCGTGGGACCGTCAAAGCGGTCTTTCCCAAGGACGGTACGGCAACGGTCGAAGGGCTCAACGTCGTGAAGCGCCATTCGAAGCAAGGTGTCGCGGGCAAAAGTTCGGCCGGCATCTACGAAAAAGAGGCTCCGATTCCGCTCTCGGCATTACAGATCATCGACCCCAAGACGAATTTGCCGACGCGGGTGCGGCGCATGCGGCGTGACGGTACGGTTTTACGCGTCGCGATCCGCTCGGGCGAAGAGCTGCTCGCGCCGAAGAGGGGCAAGTAGCATGGCGCTAACGCGTTTACGCGAGCGCTACGAAAGCGACGTGCGTGGCAAGATGGTCGAGCGCTTCGGTTACCGCAACGTTCACCAAACGCCGAAGCTCGAGAAGGTCGTCATCAACATGTCGGTCGGCGAGGCGATCTCGAATTCGAAAGTGCTCGATACCGCAACCAAAGAACTCGAAGCGATCAGCGGTCAAAAGCCGGTCATCACCAAAGCGAAAAAATCGATCGCTGCGTTCAAGCTGCGCGAAGGCATGTCGATCGGCGCCAAGGTCACCTTGCGCGGCGAGCGGATGTACGTCTTTCTCGACAAGCTCTTCAACATCGTGCTGCCGCGCATTCGCGACTTCCGTGGCCTCAATCGCAAATCGTTCGACGGGCGCGGTAACTACAATCTCGGCTTACGGGAGCAGATCGTCTTCCCCGAGATCAACTACGATAGGGTGGACAAAATGCGCGGCATGGATATCGTGATCGTCACGAGCGCCAAGAACGATGAGGAAGCAACGGAGTTTCTGACGGCGATGGGCTTGCCGCTGCAAAAGGATCGCGCCCAAGGCGCTTCTGTCGCGAGCGCGCCCGGAAGGAGCGCGTAACGATGGCAAAGACCTCCAGTATCGAGCGGTCCAAGCGCACGCCGAAGTTCGCGGTACGCGGGCATCATCGCTGCCTAGCCTGCGGCCGGCCACGCGGCTATTACCGCAAATTCGGCTTATGCCGCATCTGCTTACGCGAAAACGCGCACCGCGGCTTTCTGCCCGGCGTGACGAAGGCGAGTTGGTGAGCATGCGGGGAGCGCGTTAAATGGGCGTTATTACCGATCCGATCGCCGATATGCTGACGCGCATTCGTAATGCGAATACGGCGAATCATCCGATCGTCGACATTCCGGCCTCACGCATGAAAGCGTCGGTTGCGGCGATCCTCAAAGAAGAAGGCTTCATCCGCGATTTCGAGCGAGTCGCCCAAGGCCCGCAAGGTATGCTGCGGGTCACCCTCAAGTACGGCCCCGAGAAGGAGAAGGTTATCTCCGGCCTGCGCCGCATCAGCCGCCCGGGTCTGCGCGTCTACATCGGACG
>JALYUD010000001.1 GCA_030853905.1 Vulcanimicrobiota bacterium | reverse complement strand
CGTCATCGGCATGGAACTCGAGTTCGAGCGCCACGATCTTTCACTCGCCAGGCGTCGCGAAACGAACAACGGCGTTGTGCACGATGCCGCCGCCGCGATGAAACGGACGGGGCTCGGCCTCAAAGCGGCGACCATCACCCCGGAGAACAAAGGCGACGTCGGTTCGCCCAACGCCATTTTGCGCCGCGAAGTCGACGGCAAAGTGATCGTGCGTACCGGGCGCCGCCTGCCGGGCGTGCGTCCGATCGGCGGCATCCACGCGCCGATTTCGATCGTACGCATGGCGGTCGGCGATGCCTACGGCGCCAAAGAATGGCGCGAAGATTCGGGTGGCGACGAGATCGCCTTTCGCACCGAGCGCATTTCGCGCAACGTGTGCCGCGTCGTCGCGGAATACGCGTTCACGCACGCGCGCAAAGTTCATTCGAAAGTCTTCGGCGGCCCGAAGTACACCGTCAGTCCGGTCTACGAAGGGATGTTGAAAGAAGAGATGGACGCAGCCGCCGCGCGCCATCGCGACGTCCCCTACGAGCCGCAACTGATCGACGCGACGTATGCCCTCTTGATTTCCGGCAGCGGCGACCCGCTCGTCATTCCGTCGCTCAACCGCGACGGCGATTGCCTCTCGGACCTTGTCATGCAACTCTTCGGCTCGATCGCCGGAGCTGAGAGCGTGCTCCTTTCCTTCGACGCCGATCTGCGGCCGAATTGCGTGATGGCCGAAGCCCCGCACGGCACCGCGCCGCGGCTCTTCGGCAAGAACGTCGCCAACCCGATGGCGATGATCCTCGCCGAGGCCGCGCTCCTCGGTTACATGGCAGACTCCCGGGCCGCCAACGCTTCGCGCGCGATCTACGAGTCCGCACTCGAAACCGTGCACGGCGGCACCGCCACGAGCGATCTCGGCGGCCACGCATCGACGACCGAATTCACCAACGCCGTCATCGACAAAGTCCGCGCCAAACTGGACATCTGGGCGACGCTGTAGCGGCGGAATGCGCCGGCTCGCAGCACGCTGTATCGACCGTCGTATGTCCACGAAGCCCAAGGAACGAAAGCACTCGAGTGCATCAGTGAGCGATCAACACAATGCCACCCGCAGCGAAGGCAACACCGACCCATTGGACGGGCGAAAGCCGTTCCCGTAAGACGACGCGGGCGAGGAAGACCGTACTCGCCGGGTACAGCGAGGTGATGACGGCAACGATGGCAAGCATTCCGAAACGCGTCGAAATCACGTAAAGTATGTTCGCGCTCATGTCCAGCGCGCCGGCAAAGAGAATGAGTCCGAGCGACCGTGGCGCGGGCCGGAGCGATTCGCGCTTGACGAGCGCATACGCGACCAGCAGCGCGACCGAAACGACGCGCGCCACCGCGAGCCGCGCGAGTCCCGCGTCGGAATGTCCTCGCGCGAGGAACACGTAAAGCGCGCCGATACCGAGTCCCGATAGCAATGCGAGGGCGACGCCTTTTTCCGCGAACGAGAACCGCCGTAGTTCTCCACCCGACGAAACGAGAGCAACGGCGACGAACGCGGCCGCGACGCCTGCAAGCGCCGCAGTCGCCGGCCGCTCGCCGGCCGTGAACCCAACGACGACCGGAACGCTCGCACCGACGACCGCCGTGATCGGTGAGACGACCCCCATGCGTCCGACCGCAAGCGCCGCGTACAGCGCGGCAATTGCGACGCCGCCCGCGACACCGGCAAGCACGCCGAAAACGATGTCGCTCGGATAAAAATGCCCCGGCAGTGCGATCCACGCAAGCGCCAGAACGACGATCCCTGCGATCTGCGAAAGCACGACGACCGTAGCCGCCGGCGTTCGCCGACTCGCCAGCCCACCGAAGAAGTCGGCCGCGCCATACACAAGCGCCGCCGCCAGCGCGAGCCAGATCGCCACGGTCGACGTGTCCCTACGTCACGAGGGAAACGATGTCGGCAAATCGCCCAAAGCCACGCCTCGTTTAGGGAAGTTCAACGTTAAGTACATTGAGGTGAAGTACATTGAGGCGAGTCTCGACGCGCCATCAAGACGCGACGAGCTTGGGACGGCGCAGATGCCAGTCCGTCCGGGTTTGGTAGCCGCTTGCGATCTGGGTCAGCTTCGCTTCGGCGAACGGCCCGCCGAGGAATGAAAGGCCCGACGGCAGGCCGTGGACGCCGAAGCCGTTGGGGAGGCCGATCGCGGGTAGGCCGGTTGCGTTTCCGGCGGAGATCAGGTCGACGACGCCGGGATAGTTCGGGTACACCTTGTCGAAGTCGACGCCTATCGGATAGGCGACCGTCGACAGCGTCGGCGCCGCGATCGCATCGTACGGGCCGAACGCTCGCTCGAGCCCGGCGATCATAAACACGCGCTGACGCATTGCGTCGAGGTAGTCGACGGCCAAGGTCGCGTAGGCGACGTAGCCGCCCGTGCGGTCGGCGACCGCGCGCAGTTCGCGCGAACGACCGCTTTCGATCAGATGCCGGAATGCGGATGCGCCCTCGCCATTGACGATCGCGCCGACCGCGGTTCCGTACGGCAAGTCCGGCATCGCGACGTCGGGGACGATATCACAGAACGTCGCGAGCACCGCGAGCGAACGCTCGAAGTTGGCCGTGACGGCGGGCATCGTTTTCTGCGTTGCCTTGGCGACGACGCCGATGCGCGGGCGGCGGCGCAACGTTGCAAAGGGCCGCTCGACCGACGTTGGATCCTGCGGGTCGCGGCCGGCGATCGCGCGCAGCACGATGTCGGCGTCGCGCGCGCTGCGCGTCAGCGGTCCGAGCTTGTCGAGCGTCCAGCAGAGCGCCATCGCGCCGTGGCGGCTGACGCGCCCGTACGTCGGCCGCAAGCCGGTCACGCCGCAACTGGTCGAGGGAAACAGGATCGAGCCCGATGTCTCCGAGCCGAGCGCAAATGGAACGAGGCCCGCGGCGGTACACGCGGCTGAACCGCTCGACGAACCTCCGCTCCAAAAATTGCGGTTCCACGGCGTCCGGCCGGGGCCGGTGAACGACGCGTCGGCGTTGTTGTAGCCGAAACCGCCCGCGAGCTCAACCATGGCGAGTTTTCCGAGCAGCACGGCGCCCGCGTCGCCCAGACGTTTTACGACCGTAGCATCGTGATCGAAGACCTGCTCGCGATACGGTTGTGCGCCCCATGTCGTCGGTGCGCCCTTCGCGGCGAGCAAATCTTTGACGCCGTAGGGAATGCCGTGCAGCGGTCCGCGCACCTTACCGGCGGCTCGTTCGCGATCTGCGCGTTTCGCTTCAGCGCGAGCGCGCGCATGCATGACGGTCACGATCGCATTGTACGAGGGACCGTAGGTGTCGAGCCGCGCCAGGTAGAGGTCCGTCAATTCGAGTGACGACAGCGTACGTTTGGTCAGGAGTCGTTGTAAAGTCGCGATGTCGGCGAAGGCGATATCGTCAGTCGTCACGCCGGCACCGTGAAGATCGTCACCGGCTCGTTCCAGTTATGCAACGGTTTCTTTTTGGGATTGAGCGCCGCGCCGGTCTTGTAACCGTCATCGATGCCGTGCGCTATCGTCTCGACCGCTTCGTCGCTCAGCTTAGGGTCGAAGCGCCGAAACGTCGCGGCCAGGGCCGCAGCAGCAGCGGACGGCCGCTTCACCCTGGCCTTGGCGCGCAGTGTCGCCGCTGGGCTGGGCTTCGCCGCCGCTGGGGACGCGCTCGTCGTCGGCAGCGCTTGCGCGTCACCGCGGCCACGCAAGGCAAACGAAGCGCCTGCGATACCGAGCGCCGCAAGGAACGTTTTTCGATTCTTCACGCAGTGCATATTGGTGAGGCGCCGACGCCTCCCTCGCTGCTAGGATTCGACGAAGTCAAATCGTAGGAGCCCGTCGGACTTTGTCCGACGGGCGACGACGGGCGGATCGGCCGAAGGCCGAACGCAACAGATTCGACGAAGTCGAATCCCTAGCTCTGGAGGCTGAACGCGCTGCGGTAGTGCGTGACGAATTCCTCGAACTCGAGCAAGTAATTCCGGTCGAATTCGTAGTACTTCGCTTTGAGCGGCTGGCGGCCGGCGTACCGCTCGATCGCGGCTTCGGACACCCACATCGACAGCGTTTCGAATTCGACGATGCCGCCGCCGTCTCGGCGCAGGACATACGCCGCGATGTTCCCCGGCACGCGGCGGTAGTCGGGGATCGAAACGGCGCGCATCAGCCGCATGTACTCGTCCGACTTCGAGCGTGGCACACGACCGTGCCAGCGCCGCACGATCATTTCTTCTCCAGTGCCGCCGCGTTGCTCGCCGCTATCCCGCTGCACGGCGAGCGTATGGTCTATCCGCGCGGCGATCGCCTCCATGGCAGTCGCCCGATAACGGAAAAATTGGCGCGCGGAAAGGTGCAACTCCGCGGCGACGCACTTAGTCGGCTCCCCAGCGAAATCGCAGCGGCGAATCAATTCCAAAAGCCGGGCGTCGTGTCCAGCGAGGGCTTGTCCCACGATCTCAAATAACGCGTCGCGGGCATTCGACATCGCCGTCGCGCGACGAAGCGCATTGCCGACGACGTGCTGCTCCAGACGATGAGGCGTTCGCGCCCCACGAAGCAGCGATCGAACGTCTTGGTGTGAGCGGAGCACGGGTTCAGATTTACCTTTCAAAAACGGCTTCCCCTTGGGACGACCCGAACTAACGAAGGGGCAGTAACATGGCACTTTCCGCTTGATGCCCAACGAAAAGAACGCTGTGCGCCGGCAAACCGCTCACGATACCGGAAACGCGACTTCGGGAAGCGCCCGGTCCGTCGCCTGCGCAAAAACAGCGGAGCCGCCCTTGCGAGGCGACTCCGCTGTTTGCACCGTTGTGATGCTTACATGTGGACGTTGAGGTTTACGTAGAGTTCGAAGGGCAGCGGTGAACCGGCGCTCACCGATTGCAGCGCGCCGCCGAGAACCGGTTGGTACGATTGGTTTACATTGGCCTGGATCGAATCGCCGGGGTTATAGAAATTCCCGACGTAGTTGCCCGCCTGGCCGTAGGCACAGCTGATCTTAGCGACTTGCCACGGGACGCTTGAGCCCCCGAAGCAGCGGTTGAAGATGTTCGCGGCGATCACGTTCAGCCCGACCTGCTTGTTGAAGTCGTAGTTCAAGCTGAGATTTGTCGCGATCAGGTTCGGTTGAACGAACTCGCCGATTCCGTCGAAGTGTTTGGTCTGAGGATTTGGGATCGGTACGACGCCCAAGCACGACGACGCGTCGTACGGTTGTCCCGCTCCCGGGCTCCCGTTCGTGTAACGAGGATCACCGGCAACTGACGTACCCGATCCCGGCAACACTCCACACGTATCGGGCGCGATCCCTTGCGCAGCAAGGGGGCTTCCATATCGCGAGCCGCCTTGAAACTGGAGCGACGGCGAGATGGTGAGCGGTCCTTTCTTGTACTGCAAGATCAATGATGCGACGTGCGGCACCACGTAGCTCGTCGCGCCGCCACCAAAGCCGGTGCCAAGGTTGATGTTGAACGGAACGTACGACGCGTTCGGATCGAGCAGGCCGAACGGCTGGGAATTCCAGTACGGATTGGCGACCGTCCCGGGACCGCAACCGGGCGCTGCTGCTGCCGCGGCCGTCCCGGCCGCCGGCGTGTAACAGGGTGCGGCCACCGCGCCACTCTCGGTCGCGCCGCACAGCTTTGCGGTTGGATTTGTCGCGCAGTACTTCGTGTAACCGTTGTACCCTTGGATGCCCGCGTTGGCGGCCGCGACGAATGAACCGCCGTTCGGGAACACCTTGAACTTCGCGGTCGAGTGGGTGTATGTGTAGGCCAGCTGAGCCGCAAAGCCGTCTCGACTGAAGTTGCCGGCGGTCACTGCCAACTCCGCACCATCCGTTTGGCGGTTCAGGCCGTTGATGGTTGCAACGAAGTTCGTTTGCGGGTTGATCAGGATCGTGGCGAATTCGTTGGTCGTCTTGCGATAGAACGGGGAGACGCTGAACTGCAAACCCGCGCGTGGGAGCGCATGTTCGATCGAGAAGTCCGTGTTGTACGAGATTTCCGGTTCGACGTTGCGCGCGTAGCTGGGGAAGCCGAAGTTGGCATAGAACTGCGGACTCGGCACCGCGGGTTGCAGGCTCGTGGAATCGACGGCCGCGGTTTCCGCCGGCTGGGTGAAGCGGCCATACGAGGCCCGGATCACCGTGTTGGGATCGACGCTGTACGTCAAGCCGACGCGCGGTGAATAAACGTGTGCGTAATCCTCGCGTAACGGACTAGCCGCCGAGAGAGCCGTGGGGCTGGTACCGGCCGGGCACGCCGCACCGGGACTCGCGGTCGTGGTCACCGTCGTCCCCGCCACACAGTGGTTCGCGTTGTAGTCGTTGACGAGCAGTTGGTTTCCCGGATTGTTGGTCTGCGCCAGATTGTACGTGAAGTCTTCGAACCGCAGCGACGCCTGGATCGTCAGCTTATCAGTCGGTTTGATCGTGTCGGAGATGGCGGCATTCGTGAATGCCGGCCGCACGACGTTGCGCAGACCGCCGGCACCCGTCCCGACGACGAAGTATTCGCAGGACGCACCGCCGCATGAAGCCGGCAGCGCGCCGAGAGTCGGACTGCCGTGGGGACCCGGAACGAGTCCTCCGCCGAGCGTAGGTACGTACGTAGCGCCCCGTGGGACCGAGACGCCGGGATGAAAGTTGCCGCACTCCGCCAGTGTTCCAGTGGCATCGTAGCAACCCGCCGTCGGGTTCGCGGAGTTGACGAGATAGGCGACGGGCAATTCGGCGCCTACCGCGTTGTTGAAGCGCGATGAGGTCGTGTAGGAGTACGCCGTATCGAAACTGATCAGGTTGTGCGGATCGATTTGGTCGGCAAACTCCGCCACAACGCCACGCGTGTGAGCTGAGATCAGATAATCGGACGGAAACGCTCCCACGTAGTTTTGGAACGTGCCGACGATGCCATTGTCGATGCGATCCGAGTACGACGTGTATCCGTAGAGTCGCGCGTACGCGTTTGAGCTGAAGTTGTGCTGGTACTGGACCTTCGACAAGGCGAAGCCAGTCGTTTCGCCGTCACGCTGGTTCTTCGGGACGGCTCCATCCAGAATGCCGAGCGATGTATTGGAACCTGGGAAGAACAGGTTGTTCGTCTGGCGCAGGTTGGCGGATGTCAGTGCCCCGTAGCGCGGTCCCGTGTAGACCGTTTGGTTTAGGTACACTGGACCGACGGGAAACGCGCAGGCAACCGCAGGACCGGCCGGCGCGAGCGCTCCAGTATTTGACGGACAAACGGCGCCACCGTCGTTGGGGACGGCTCCCCCAAATGCCGTGCCGTTTGTGACGTCGCCTAACGCCGGTCCGAAATCGGAGAGCGCGTCGTTGGGCGTGTTGTAGGTTTCGCCGCTATTGTAGAGCACCTGGATGTCGTCTTTGAGACCGTCGTGCGCGTGTGGAACGGCGACGTGGATGTTAGCCACTCCTTCGCGGTCGGCGATCGACGGGATCGCCCCGAAATACCCCGGCTCTATGACATAGCCGTTGGGCCCCAGCGGAAGGCCGCCGAACAGACCGTTCCCGGGACCGATCGCGCCCGCGCCGTTCGCGTAGCAGCCGGCACTGGGATTGAGCGTCGTGCAACCGGACGCGACGTAGTTGATCAGCGAACCGTACGCGGGCACATATTTCGCGCCGTTGTACTGATCGACAAACCGGTTCTGCTGATTGTAGCCGAGGAAGCCGAGGTAGTACGTAAAGTTCCGGTTAGTCGTCGCGCCGCCGTATTCGACGCTGAACTTGTGGTAATAACCCGGCGCACCGACGCCGAACTGCGCATCACCGAAGGACGGATAGGTTCCGGTGCGGATCACTTGGTTTACGAAGCCCGCCAAGCCGTTCGCTTGCGCGTCGGCGGGCTGGTTACCGGTATAGACTTGGACCTCGGCGTTGCCGATGTTCGAGAGCGGCGAACCGGCATATTGGTCGAACTGGCGGTTGATGGGAATGCCGTCGACTTCATTTCCGGTCTGTGTGTAGTCTCCGCCCCGGATGTTGATCGACTGACCCCAGCCGCCCGAGTCGCTAATCGGAACCAAGACACCGGGTGCGGACTGAATGGCGGAGTACGCCGAGTTGAGGTTGTTGCCGCCGCCGAGCGGAGCCGCGGCGGCCTGTTGCGCCGGCGTGATGCTGTAAACGTCGCTCGTCTGGCCCGACTTGACGAGGCTGCCGCTCGAACGTGCCGTCGTACGCGCGATCGTGCGGAGTGCCTTCGGAGTCGCCAGGGTCAAATTCTGCGATTGATCCGCAGCGACGGTGACCCCCTGCTGCGAAAACGGTTGGTAGCCCGCCTTGTCGACGGAAACCGTGTACGTGTCGGGAGCGAGTGACAGCAACGCGAAGTGACCGGTCCCATCGGTCGTCGTCGTCGCGTTCTGGGATGGACTGGAAACGGTGACTTTCGCGTCGGCGATCGGCGCTCTCGTTGCCGGTTCGACCACGGTTCCCGTGATCGAGCCCGTCGTCCCCGCCAGAACCCAAGTTCCCTGGCAGAGTATCAGGGCGAACAGCGCGACAAGTGCGAGGACCGACTGCGTGAAACGGTGTTTCTGCAAGATCGTCTCCCTTGCGGTGAGTGTGAAAAAGAACGCAAAGCCGGCAGCCCGCCGGAAGCGCTCGCCACTCTCTTGGAGTCACCTGGGAATATTCCTGCATGAAAGAAGGCGGCGGGCAGCAGCATGCGGGAGGCGACGCGCTCATTTTCGCCAGGCGATCACCGCAATAAGCAGCCGCACGCAGGCTTAGCGAGCGGCATGAGCTAGCGGCGGCACCATGACCGCCCGGGCCGCAGAGGTTCTATATGACTGAGTGCTGCGCGCACTTAAAACTACCCACCGGGCCCGTCTCGATCAACTCGCCGTCGCCGAGTCTGGCACGCTCGTCGGGCGCGAAAGTGTTTACGTCTGCCATTCGGCGTGTTCTCGGCTGCGATGTTCCGCCGTTCGTTACTCGATCGCCATCTCAGCCAAACGTTGCGGCCTCAGATGTCCCGTCCGGCCGATGCGTTGCCGAAACTAACAATTCGATGAAATCGCGTCTGCGCCGGTTGCCGCGTTCTCCTCGGCGTCACCGATACGGTCCAGTTGCTTGTCGAAACTTATGATGTTGCGCACGTCGCGCTCGGCTTTGGGCATCTGCTGCGTCTGCAAATCGTCACCGCCGACGAACATCGGCAACTGCTGCGGCGCCGTCTGCGGGGCGTCAAGAGGAGGCGGAATCCACGTTAGGTTGGTACCCGTCGCCACATCGATCATCGCGTGGACGACCCCAAGCGAATCGACGGCAAGCGAATGCTGCTTGTCCAGCGCGCGTTGCAGCTGAGAGGCGAGAGCCACCGTGGCCTTGGCGGTTTGCGGGTCGGTTGCCCCCTTGGCCGTATCGCGCAACGCGTTGATCTCGCTCTGCGCCGGCGCAATCTGCGCGAAAAGCATCTTAAGGTACGCAATCAGCTTCACGCGATCATCGTAAAGGCGCTGTTCGGGAACGCGATCGCGGTAGTCGGGCTCGATCCGGCCCATCGTAAAGTGCATGTAGCCGAGCTGAGCATCGGCGGCCAGCAACGGTACGACGGCTCCGTTGAAATGCGCCTGAAACGCTTTGCAGAACGCCGTGACGGCGTGGACCCGTCCAATCGTACGCAGCGGCTCACGCGGCGTCGCAGTCGGAGCCGGACTGGCAGCGGCGCCCCTCACCCCGAGGAGGAGGACTGCCACGAGCGCAAACAACGGCGCCATCCTGGGTGCTTCCGTGCGTCGGCTATTAGCGCCTTGGTGACCCAGGGATAGGTTGAGGTGCTTAGGAGCAGCTCAATATAGCCGCCGGGGCTGCGGACGCCCCGGAACCAGGCCCCGAAGCGTGAGCTCTACACCTCCATCACGACCGGCACGACGATCGGCCTGCGCCGGGTGCGCTCGTAGACGGCCTTGGCGAGACCTTGGCGGATGTGTTCCTTGACGGTATTGACGTCGCGGATGCCTTCGGCGGAACAGCCACCGAGGATTTCCGAGACGCGGCGCTCGAGGTCGCGGGTGACGTCTTCAGCTTCGGGGAGATAGTAGACGCCGCGGGAGATGAGGTCCGGGCCGGCGATGACGCGCGACTCTTCGGCGTCGACGGTCACGACGACGAGCATGATGCCGTCACCGGAGAGGTGCTTGCGGTCGCGCAGAACCGCTTCGCCGACGTCGCCGACGCCGCTGCCGTCGACCATCACGTTGCCGGCATACGTCTTGCCGATCTTCTCTGCTCCGCCCGGCGTGAACTCGAGAACGTCGCCGTTTTCGATCACGAAGCAGTTCTCCGGCGCGACGCCGGTCTTCTGCGCGAGGCCGGCGTGCGTCACGAGCATCCGGTACTCACCGTGGATCGGCACGAAGTACTTGGGCCGCACGAGGTTGAGCATCAACAAGAGTTCTTCTTGCGAGGCGTGACCCGAGACGTGTGCGGTACCCCGCGCCGTGCCGTGGATGACGGTCGCACCGAGGCGGTAGAGGTTGTTGATCGTCTTGCCAACGCTCTTCTCGTTACCAGGGATCGGCGTCGCGCTGATGACGACCGTATCGCCTGCGACGATCTTCATGCGTGGATGATCGCGCACCGCTAAACGCGAGAGCGCCGACATCGGTTCGCCCTGCGAACCCGTCGTGATCACGACGATCTCGTTCGGCGGATATTCGTCGAGCTGCTCGAGACGGATCATCCGCTCCGGCGGCAGGTCCAGATAACCGAGCGCGGTCGCGTATTGCACGACGTTCATCAGTGAACGCCCGAGCAGGGCGATGCGGCGCCCGTAATGCAGCGCTTGATCGACGACCTGCTGAATGCGCGGCACGTTGGAGGCGAACGACGTCACGATGATGCGGCCGGGCGCGCGCGCGAAGATGTTCGAAAACGCCTCGCCGACGACGCGTTCCGACGGCGTGTGTCCGGGACGTTCCGCGTTGGTCGAATCGGACAGCATGCACAGCACGCCCTCGTCGCCGATGCCGGCGATCGCCGCGAAGTCGGCCGGCTTGGCGTCGAGCGGCGTCTGATCGAACTTGAAGTCGCCGGTGTGAAAGACCGTGCCGAGTTCGGTCGTGATCGCGAGCGCGCAAGCCCCCGCGACGCTATGGTTGATGTGGACGAACTCGGTTTCGATCCCGCCGTAGCGGACGCGCTCGCCCGGCTGCACGGTGACGAACTTCTTGTCGCTGAACTTTTTGTCGCGCGACTTGGCACGGATCAGCGCGAGCGAGAGCGGCGTGCCGGCGACCGCGACGTCGAATTCGCGCAGCAGATACGGAATGCCGCCGATGTGATCTTCATGACCGTGCGTGACGAGCAGCGCCCGGAACTTGTCGCGCCGCTCGCGCAGATACGTAAAGTCATTGATCACGATGTCGACGCCGAGCATCGTGTCGTCGGGAAACATCAGCCCGCAGTCGACGACGAGCAGGTCGTCGCGCGTCTCGATCACGGTCATGTTGCGGCCGATCTCACCGCACCCACCGAGAGGGACAATGCGCAGATACGGGCCGTCCGGCGGAGCCGCCACGCTGAGCGGTACGGGCGCGGCGCTACGGCCGTTCGGTTGATTCAACGTTGGTTCTCATTATGAAGACGGCTGAAAGCGGTTCCGACGGCGCTCCTGCCGGGCACTTGCGATTTGAGTGCCCGGCGTGATGAAGACAACCGGAGGAAACGTATGGTTTTGGCCGCTTTCGTCGCTCTCGCCGCGCTAACTCTTTCCCCAGCCGCCCCGCCGGCCGGCCATCATCACAGTCACCGCTCCGAAACGCGCTGCGGGAAATTCGCCGGCAACGCAGCCAACAGCGGTCGAGGGGCCGATGGGCCGCGCGCGTTCCGCGAAACGCCGGTCGCCGACCCGAACGCGCTTTACTCGCAGCGAGCCCGTAAGCGCATGGCCATGTATTTGAAGCTGCGTCTGCTCGAACTGCG
Source organism: Vulcanimicrobiota bacterium (assembly GCA_030853905.1). Lineage (GTDB taxonomy): Bacteria > Vulcanimicrobiota > Vulcanimicrobiia > Vulcanimicrobiales > Vulcanimicrobiaceae > Nyctobacter. The sequence goes on along the minus strand of JALYUD010000001.1, from coordinate 80 downwards.
CGAACTCCATTTGGAGCGCGCCGCGGCTGCGATCGAGCGCCGCCTGCCGCTCTCCGAACTCCTCAAAGGCCCGTAAGGTG
>JALYUD010000145.1 GCA_030853905.1 Vulcanimicrobiota bacterium | reverse complement strand
GCTCACGGGAAACGCTATGCGTTGCTCATCCGTCCCATTGCGACGACGATGTGGCGCGCGCCTTGGAAGGGATCGCGGGCGTGCGCGGTCAGCATGTTGTCGAGTACCAGCATGTCGCCGTGCTGCCACGGAAAGCGCACCGCAACGCTCTCGTACAACGCGCCGAGATACGTCATCACGTCACCCGGGATCGGACTGCCGTCGCCGTAGTAAACGTGGCGCGGTAAGTCGTCGTCATCGAACAAGGCTCGCAGACCATCGCGCGTTTCCTCGTCGACGCAGGCGATATGGTGGTGCTGAATCTGATTGAAAAACACGTCGCCGCCGCTCTGCGGATGTCGTGCTACGGCGGGGGCGCGCCGTGCGATGCGCAACGATCCGCTAGGCCGCCACTCGTACGTGCTGCCGGCGTCGCGACACGTCTGCTCGACCTCGCTGCGATCGCCCGTACGGAAGAACTGCTGCCACGTCGGCTCGATGCCTTCGGAAAAGTTACGGACATACAGCAATCCCCGTTCCCGGAAGGTCGCTAACACGCCGCGGTCGATCTGATCGATCAGCGCGCGCGTATCGAGCAACGGCGTGCAGCCGCCCGCCTCGGCGGGCGTGACGCAGTAAAAACTGATGCGCATCGGCCAACTGGCCAGATGCGAACTCTCGTTGTGAAAGAGGATCATCGCGTCGGCCGGGTACGGTGTCGACTCATAGATGTTCTCGCCCGCGCGGTTGCGCGGCAGGTCACCGTAGTCGGCGAACAGCTCCCCCCACAGGGCTTGCGCGGCGGCGCTGAAGTCCGCCGCGGACGGCAGGCGGAAGTTGCGCAACAGAACTGCACCGTGCTCGAGCAACAACTCGTCGATCCAGGAGCGATTGGCCGCGCACCACACCGCCGCATCGAGGTTATCGTCGATCGGCTCGAGCGCGACCGGCAAGCGGCGCCCGATAACCGGCAAGCTGCTGCGCACGCGATCGCGGCCGGGGGACGACATACAGCGTGGTTCGTTCAGCGTTGCCATGAGCGTGCGGTTCGGCCTGCGCGCAGGCCGGCCCGCCTTCGCTATTCCCCAGGCGGCCGAGCGACCGACTTGGCGCGCGCGGCAGGGCCGGCGAGCGGCCGCAGCACATTGTCGGGCATGCAACGTCGCCGCTTTTTCGTCATTGCTCTATTTCTGCTTGCGCTGCCGGGCTGCAAAACCGGCAAAGAAAGCCTGCCCCTGCAGAGCGCGACCGCGCTGCTCGAAACCAGCCTCTTTGCTGCGCCGAACGACGTCCAAACGTTGGCCTTCACTTCCGGCGGTGCGCGCCCGCAAAAGCCCTTGCCCTTCGACGGTTTCCTGTACGCGAAGCACTGGTTGAGCTGCGAAGCGACGGAGCCCGGGCCCTTCGCCCGGACGTCGGTCTGCACTTTCGACGCGGAAGGTCGCACGTACGCTCACGAAAACGGCTGGACATCCGGCCCGACTCCCGGGGGATGCGCGAAGTGCGAAACGTGGAACGCACCGCTGGCGCAAGCTAAGCTGCTGACCGTCAGCGACGTGAACGTACACGACGCCGCGCACGCGACGGCAACCTACACCTACGAGGTCGAGCCGAATGAGATCGGTTCGCAGTTAGCCGGCTGGATGCGGCAGAATCCAGTCGCGTGGTGCGGCGTCGATCCGCGCGCCGTCGGCGATTGGTCGAACGTCCAAACCGGAACGGCGTCCTTCGTCCGGGGGCAAAACGGTTGGCAGGTCGATCCGACCAGCATCATGCCGCCTTTGAAAAGCGCTATCAAACCGGCTCGCCCCTGCCCCGCAGCATAAGCGCCACGTATTAACGCCGCCGGGGCTATAGGGGCGCGAATCGACTCGGGCTAAATCTGAGCCGCTCCGCGGGCGAGGCGGCTGGTCCAGGCGTAGAGTCCTGCGACGACGAGCACGAAGGCGATCGAGCCGAGGACCGTCGAGGCGGTCGTAAACGAGTCACCGACGAGCGCAAGCGGCGTGCCCTTTCCCGTGGCGACGATGATGCCGGCGAGCAGCACGCCGAACAGGCTTTCACCCACGATCAAGCCCGACGCAAGCAGCACGCCCAAGCGCTTCATCGCTTCGGGGTTACGCGTGCGGTTCGCGTGACGGTTGTAGGCCCAGCCGATGACGGCACCGACGACGATCGGAAACGTGGTCGAAACGGGCAGGTAGATGCCGAGCCCGACGGCCAGCGGCGGTAAGCGCAGTTTGCGCATGATGCCGAGCGTTTCGTCGATGGCGATGATCGCGATGCCGGCCAGTACGCCGACGCCGATGAGGCCCCAATCGAGTTGCCCTTGCACGATGCCTTTCGCGAGCGCCGAAATGAGCGTTGCCTGCGGCGCGGGCAGCGGCTGGGTAACGGCGGCGCCGTGCAGGTGCGGCGCGCCGGCGAAGCCGTAGGCACGGTTGAGCAGGTCGAGGGTCGGCGGAATGACCAGTGCGCCGATGATGACGCCGACGATCAGGGCGACTTGCTGCCGCCACGGCGTGGCGTCGACCAGCTGGCCCGTCTTGAGATCCTGCAAATTGTCGTTGGCGATCGTGGCGACACAGAGGACGACCGCCGTCACGAAGAGCGCGTAAGCGACGAGCGTCGCGCCGGCACCGTGCCCGCTCAACACAAGCAGCAGCAGCGCGCCGCCGATGACCGTCAGGATCGCCAGGCCCGACACCGGACTGTTGGACGAGCCGATCAGCCCCGCCATATACCCCGAGGCGGCCGCCACGAGAAACCCGGCGATGACGACGTAGATGACCGCGCCGATCACGAGCGGAACGATCGCTCCGGCGAGCGCGCCGCCGGCCAGAAACGTCACGAACAGTACGGCCAGCGGCGCGAGCATCATGAGGCTGATCGCGATCACGATGCCGAGCGGCATGTCCCGTTCGACCCGCGGCAGCTCGGCGGCGCCGGGCATGCCTCGCTGCCGCGATGCGGCGAGGGTGGACAGCACGCCGCCCCAGACGGGTCGGGCGAGTTTGATCAGGGTCCAGATCGCCGCGATGCCGATCGCGCCTGCGCCGATGAAGCGGACCTGATGCCCCCACACGGCATTGGCGACGACGGCAGCCGGACCGGCCGTCGGGTGCAGCGCGGTGAGGAGCGGCGTCGCGATTCCCCAGGCGATGACGAGGCCGGCGAAGATCGCCACCCCGACCGAAAGTCCGACGAGGTGTCCGACGCCGATCAGCGCGAGCGAGAATGAGCCGCCGAAGCCCGTCGCCACGGCGCCCGCCCGAAAATAGCCGGTCAGTTCGCCCGCAAAGACCCGCGTCGCCTCGATCAACGCAAACCCGGCTGAGCCGAGCGAACCGCCGACGACCGCGACCAGACCCGCTTTGTTCTCCGCGACCGCTGCGGCGCTCGGCCCGGCCGCGTCGACGGCGCCGGGGCGCGCCGCCTCACCGAACGCGCTGCCGGGGCGTGCGCGTAAGCCGGCGCCGACCCGCAGCACCTCAGCCGCGGCAACGCCCTCGGGATACGGCAGATCGGACTGGACGACCAGCGCCCGGCGCAGCGGAATCGTATACATGACGCCGAG
>JALYUD010000136.1 GCA_030853905.1 Vulcanimicrobiota bacterium | reverse complement strand
CGCAGCACGGTACGTCGGCGTACCCGACGACGCTCTCATACAACACGGGACGGTACGGGAACGGCCGCCTCGACACGTGGCTGCGCAGCAAAACGTTAGCGGCAGGCAAGCGCGGCTCGCTGACCCTCGAACTCGACGACACGGCGCAGTGGTTCTCGCACGGCGCCGACAACGTGCAATGGTTCGAGCGTGTCGGCTACGCCTATCAGCTGACTGCGGATTCTTCACTGGCCCTCGGTCTGCGGCGCGTCGTCGGCTCGCCCCCGCTCCCCAACGGCGGCGGCAACTGCATCGGGACGTGCTCGAACGTGTCGTTCGCCTACCACCGCAAAACACAACGCAACGAACTCTACCTCGGCTACGGCGATCCCAACACGCTGATCACGGTGCCGCAGTTCATCGTGAAGTTCATCTACTATGTCGGCGCCGAAAAAGGCACCTAGTCTTGAGGCAGTGCTTTCGCGCGCTGGACGTCGTCGCTACGAGCCTCATGTGCATGCGCACACTACGGCTCTAGGCTCCTAGCCAGCGCACGAAATCACCACCTCAAGTGGCGTGGCTGCAACCGCCCTTAACGTAGCGCTCGCATGAACGCGGTGATTCTGCCCAGGGGCGGCAGTGATGCCAATTGGTTACGAGCTGGGGGATGGGCTGGTGTCGGTTTGGAAGGCGGCTACGGCTTCGTCGAGCGAGTTGAAGCGGCGGTAGCCTTCGTAAGTTTCGCTGAGGTCGGCGCTTCCGCTGAAGAGTCCGAGCCGGCCGGTGAACGCGCCGGTCAACGTCAGCGGGAACCAGCCGACGGGCGTCTTCCCGAAATCCGTCTCGATCGTCGCGGTGCGTGCCGGCGCTTTTAAAACGTACGGTACGAAGGTTTCGTGAAGCACGCGCGCCCGGTTCTCGTCGACCAGGAGCGTCCCGTGGCCGTGCTTGAGGTCGCGCATCTCGCTCTCGAAATCGACGGCTACGACGCCGGCGGCGCAGTGCTGACAGGGGCGCGACAAAAACTGGTACTCACTGCCGTAAGGGCCCCACGGCTCGTGTTTCTGTTCGCCCGCATCTTTACCGAAGGGGCCGTCCGTACCGGGCCGCAGTCCGGTCCGCGTCAAGACGCCGTCGTCGAGAACGAACCAGCGGCGTTCCTCCTGATCGCGCCGGAAAATCCCCGCATGCGCTAGGAGGTGACTATCCGTTTCGAAACCGATGAGCCCGCGGTCCGCTTGGGCATTGACCGCGATCACGCGAGCCATCAGTGCGGCGCTCGGGTCCGAGGGCGCGCTCGCGGCTGGAATAGCAGCCGACGCGGTCGTCAATAGGAACGCGTACGACGCCCCTGCCGCGGCCAAACGAAAAAGCATCAGCGTCAACTTCGCGCCGCTGCTGCTATCATCCGCTCCCGGGGTCTGCCTGAACGAGCTCCCGCTGCGTGCGCGGTAAACTTCGCAGCAGCCACCGTTCGAGCAAGCGCAGCGGCAAGGTGTTCCAAGGATCGTGCGCGATGAGCGGATCGACCAGGATGGCGCGCAGCCCGTACAGCTTCGCGCCGAGGACGTCGGTAAAGAGCTGATCGCCGATGACGATGGCGGCTTCGCGCGGCAAGACGAGTAGCTCGAGCGCGCGCCGAAACCCGCGGGGCAGCGGTTTGCGCGCGTTGGCGATGATGGGGACGCCGAGACCGCGCGCGACCGTGCGCGCCCACGGGGTCGAGTTGTTGGTGACCATGACGATGCGTAGGCCGGCCTCGATCGCCTGCTTGACCCAGGCGGCGACTTCGGGCAACGGTTCGAGCGTACGGTACCCGACGAGCGTGTTGTCGAGATCGACGATCACGCCGCGCACTCCGTCGGCAACCAAGCCGGCGACATCGATTTCCCAGACGTGCGGGACGTAGGCGGTCGGATGAACCCACGCCGTCATGCGTGACCGCCGCCCTGCGGAACGAACGCTTCGAGCGCACGCTTCTCGACCGTGAATTCGGCCGGCGTCTGCGTTACGGGCTCGCCGTCGGCGGACACGTGGTGGCGCCGCCGGGAGCGCACGACGAAACGTGTGCCGCGCAACTCGCTGACGCAGCGGGCCTGCGGAAAGCGCCGCAGCGCCACTGCCCCGATCACCGAAAGCGCATCGATCGGGTTTCGGATATCGATGCTGTACAGCTCGAGCAGTCCGTCGTCGAGGCGCGCCTGGTCGTTCTCGACGACGGCGCCGAATCGGTAGCTGTTCGCAACCGTCAACTGTACTGTCCGAAACGTCCGCACGCCATGCTCGGTTTCAACCTCGAGACGGTAGGGTCGCATCGCGCGTAACGCCTGCAGGGTCGTAATGGGAACCGCCAACAGGCCCAGACGCTTCTTCACATCCCCGGTCTGGCGCTGCGCGACGTGGGTTGAAAAGCCGATACTCGCCTCACTGAAATAGCGATGGCCATTGACGGAGGCTACGTCGATCGGTTTGCGACGGCCGCCGTCGAGGAGTGCGCAGGCGGCCTCGAGATCGGTCGGAATTTCGAGCGTCCTCGCCAGTTCGTTGATCGTTCCGAGCGGCAGGATGAGCAGCGGCACATCCGCCGCGACGATGCCGTCGAGCGCCGAGGTCAACGTCCCGTCGCCGCCCCCCACCGCGACGGCATCGATGCGCCCGCGGGCCGCGGCGATCCCCTTCGAAAGCTCACCGTCCCCGCACGACGCCAGTTCGACATCGTGTCCGGCAGCGCGCAAGAACGCCGCCGCCCGTTCTTGCGCGCCTGCGCCGCGCCGCGCGCGTTCATTGACGGCGAGGAGCACACGACGTAGTGGAGTAGGGCAATCCATGCTCCTTCCACCATTCCCCAGAAGGGATTCGACTCCGTCGAATGCCTTGTGGCCGGCCGCGTTCACTCGTTGCCGGCTGGTCATGCTCGCCGCCGCTGCCGTGCTGACGACGACGGTTGGCTGCGCGCGCGAAGCGGCCTCCGGTGGGCATGGGTCGGGGGCGCGAACTTTGCATCTCGCGGAGTTGACGGACCCGCCGAGCCTCGATCCGCTCGTCACCGATAACGCCGACGTGCAGGATCTGGTCGATCTCATCCACGGGTTTCTGATCGGCGCGGACGCCCAGGGACGATTCTTCCCCGACTTGGTAACTGAAATACCGTCGGTACGCAACGGTGGCATCCGCGACGGCGGCCGCACGATCGTGTACCGCTTGCGCCGCGGCGTGCGCTGGCAGGACGGCGTGCCGTTCGACTCGCGCGACGTCGTTTTTTCGTTCGCCGCGGCACGTGATCCGCGCAACAACGTGCCCGATCGCTCCGGCTTCGACGACATCGCGACCGAGAGGGCACGCGGACCTTACGAAGTGATCGTCCGCTTGAAGCAACCGTACTCGCCGGCGCTCGCCACCTTCTTCAGCGACGGCGCGAACGATCCATATGCGATCTTACCGGCACACCTCTTGGCACACGAGCCGCAGCTCAACACGGTCGCCTACAACGACAATCCGATCGGTTTAGGGCCGTACCGTTTGGTTTCATGGAGCCACGGTTCGCGCCTGGTCTTCGAGGCGGACCCTCATTTTCGGCGCGGCAGACCGCGCATCGCACGCATCGACGTGCAGATCATCCCCGATTCGAACAGCGAGGTGACCGTGTGGCAGTCGGGCGCGCTCGATTTTCTGATGGTGCGTGGTCTAGCCGGCGGCCGGGCGATGCTGCAAGGTGCGCGCCGCATCGCGAACGCGCAGCAATTCCTCTCCGACCACTACCAGTTCAACTACGTTATGTTCAACGTCGCGCGCGGCCCGCTGCGCGACCGGGCGGTGCGCCAAGCGATCGTGCGCGGCGTCGACGTCGCCCGAATCGAACGCGAGGTCAGCGGCGAACTGGATCGGCCGGGCGACGGCGACCGCCTCCCCGGTCAATTCGCATACGATCCGTCGATCCGCCAAGCGTCCTACGATCCCGCCACGGCGGCGCGCCTGCTCGACGCAGCCGGCTGGCGCTTGCCCGGCGGCAACCGGCACGGCGGCTCGGGTCAATCGAGCGGCGGCGCATCTCCCGGCGGCGTGCGTCGCAAAAACGGCGTTGCGCTGACGCTGGACATCGTCGGGCCGGCGCAATCACTTGGCTCCGAGCGCTTCGATGTGCAACTCCAAGCCGAACTCGTGAAGTTGGGCATTCGCGCGCAAATCAAAACGTATCAGTACGATCAGCTGTTCACGCCGGCGCAGGACGGCGGCATCTACGCCGGCGGCCGCTTCGATCTGGCCCTCTACGGCTGGCAACCCGGCGAAGATACCGACCATTCCTATCTGTTTCGCTGCGACACCCGTCCGCCGAGCGGCGAAAACTACGGCCGCATCTGCGATCCGCGCATCGACCGCAACGCCGCGCTCGAAATCGCCTCAACCAATCCCGCCGTGCAAGCGCGCGCCGACCAAGCGATCTTACGCGAACTCGACGCCCAGAGCGATCTGCTGTTCCTGGGCTTCGATCGCGAAGCACTCTTCGCAGTCCCCGCACTGGCCGGCATCAAACCCTCAGTCCTCGGCCACCACTACTGGAACATCGACCGCTGGTACTGGAAGCATTGAAGGTGCTCAGATCACGTAATCGTAGACGTCTTGCGCTTCGAAGCGGCGGGCATCGCACGAACGATGTTGCCAATCGTAGACGAGGAAGCGGCCGATCGGGGCGGCGTAGACGTGCAGCGAGATTGAAGGGCGGTCGACGGATACGGCGTGGATGTCGTGGTCGTCGTCGAAGCCGCGCGCGTCGATGTCGCCAAGTTCGAGCGGGCCGGCGGCGCACTGCTCGAGACGCACGGGACCGGGACGGCGGCCGCCTTCGATGCGGATATAATCGTCGATCGTAAAGCCGCCGCTTTGCGGGACGAGCCAGCAGCGGTTACCGCCGTGATCGTGAATCGCTGAGCGCGCGCCGGGCGCCCAGCAGAGCACGAGCAACTCGAAAACGCCGTCGCGATACACGCAGTTGCGCGTGTACGCGCCATCTTCGAAATGCACGTAGGGTTCGAGCGCCGCGGGGTCGACCGCGTGACGCCGCAGCAAGGCATCGACTTTTCCCCCGTCGTCGTGCAGGTTCGGAATGCGCTTGAGCTCTTCGGCTAAGTCCGGCAGCGAGACGATCATGGGAACTGTTTCCTCGTTAACGATCTTCCCCGCGAACGTTCGCCTTCCCCGACACCCCGGGCACATCCGCGAAACGTCTACTCTTCGCAAAAACGAACACCCCACGCGGCGTTGGCGCCGGGAGATGAGCCTGGGGTCAGCGGCCAGCCGGAAGAGAGCCTGTTACGGGCCGACGATCACCCGCACGAAGTCCTTCGGATGAAGGTACTCCGCGAAGGCGTGCTGCACGGAGGCGGCGTCGCTCGCGACGATGCGCTCGTTGTCGATGCGGGCCACGTCGAGCGGTAAGCCGTCCGCCGCGGCGTCGAGCAGCGCTTGGCCGATCGATTCGACCGCCGCGTCGCCGATCAGCGAGCGATGCACGAGCGACGCCTTCATCAGCGACAGCTCGAAGGAACCGACCGGTTCCGTCTTCATCCGTTCGATCTCCGCGTCGATCAGCGAGGCGATGTGCGGCTCGTTCGCCGGCAGGCAGGCGAAGGTCGTCGTGAAGCGTGAACGCGTTCCCGACGACGAGAGCCGCGAACCGATGCTGTAGACGAGGCCCGCATTCTGACGCAGATCGCGAAAGAGCCGGCTTTGATCAGGCCCGAGCGCCCCGCCGCCGAGGATCGCGTTGCCGAGCTCAAGCGGGCTGAGCTCGGGCGCCGAGCGCGCCAGCGGAACGATCTGCAGCAGCGACACGTCGTCCTGGCCGCCCGCCGGTAAGGTCAGCCGCACCTCCGCAGGCGGATTGACGGGTACGGCCGGCAGCTCGAGCGCCGGAGCCGGGCCCGTCGCCTGCCAGCCCCCGAAAGATCGCTCGATCGCCGCGCGCGCCGCAGGGACGGTGATGTTGCCGACGACGACGATCGTCGTCAGGTCCGGCCGCATGACCGCGCGATCGTACGCCTTGGCGTCGTCGAGCGTCAGTTGTTCGAGACCGTTGACCGTCGGTTCGCGCAGTTGCGGATCGCCGGCCGGCAACAGCTTCGTTTCGGCGCGACGCTGCGCCACCGTCGCCGAGCCGTTCTGCGCCGTGCGAAGTTCGTCGACGGCACGGCGCTGCGCGAACGCGAAGGTCGGCTCATCGAAGCGCGGATGCAGTTCGTTTTCGGCGAGCAACGCGATCGCCCGATCGACGTCCGGCGACGTGGTTTGCAGCGCGAAGTCGTATCCGGCGGCGACGGTGGAATCGATGTCGTCCTGCGCGCGCGCGAAGGCGATGCGGTCGCGCGTTTGGGTGCCTTGCCCGAAGAGCGCGGCCAGTACGGACGAGACGCCTTCCTTGCCCGCAGGCTCTTGCAGCCCGGGAGTCGTGCGGACGCGGCCGAACACGAAGACGGAATCGGAGATCGTCTCGGGTTCGACGATCAGGTTGATGCCGTTAGGGAGTTTCGTTTGCGCGGGCTGACGCGCTGCTGCGGGCACGGTCACGTTGGCCAACAGCGCGTTGCCCCACTCGGGCAGCACGGTGACGGGCGGTTGCGCACCGAGCGGTTTTTCGGGACCCTGCTGCGCGGGCGCCGGCGGCGCATTGACCGAGGCGCCGGCCGCCGGCGTCAGCGCGCCGATGCCCGCGTGATCGACGTCGAGGTAATGGTGCGCACCCCGGTTGACCTCGCCCAGGGTGACGGCTGCAATCAGTTGCTGTTCGCGCGCGATCGACGGTTCGCCGTCGAGCGCGATCGTCGTCGCCCAGTCGGAGGCGAGCGCCGAGATCGAGTTGCGGCTCAATTCCTGCGCAGCGATCAGCTGGCGCTTCGTCGTGGCGAAGAGTTCGGGCGGAACGCCGCGCTGCGCGTAGTTCGTC
>JALYUD010000134.1 GCA_030853905.1 Vulcanimicrobiota bacterium | reverse complement strand
CGTCCTGAACGCAGTTCAGCTTCGTCGCCTGCTTGAAGAAGCGAAGACTCCCTCACGACGCTCGAAGAAACGAGGTTACCTCAGTTCGTACAGCGCCTTCTATCCGGCGGTCGCGTTCCTAGCCTTCACAGGAGCCCGCAGGGGCGAAGCCCTGGCGGTGAAGTGGAAGGGTCTTGACCTGGAAGATCGCGCGGTGACGATTAGCGAGTCACTGGGCCAAACCAAAGCCGACGGGCTATTTTTCAAGACTCCGAAGAATGGCAAGATCCGGACAATTTGCCTGCCTCAAAACCTCGTGAACATCTTGCGGACTCACAAGGCTCGGCAAGCTGCAGAGAAGTTGGAGCTTGGAAGCCAGTATCAAGATGCCGATTTGGTTTTTGCGAAACCCGATGGCACGCCAATCCCTCCGTGGAACTTCGGTGCCTCGTTCGCCGCGTTGGTAGGGCGACTGGGCATCCCACGCATTCGGCTGCACGATCTTCGAGACACGCACGCCTCGCTGTTAGCAAAGGAAGGCGTGGGCATCGAAGTTGTCAGCAAGCGTCTCGGTCACAGTGGCATCGCAATTACGGTCGACCGATACGTCAAGGTTTACCGCGATCGTGATGCCGCGGCGGCCTCGACGTTTGACCGTCTCGTCGGCTAGAGGCCGCCGATGTTACAAAAATGTTACATTTAAGCCTCTAGGAGCTGTTCAAGCAAGCAAAAAACCCTTATGGGATAAGGATTTTTATGGTAGCCCCAACGGGATTCGAACCCGTGTTACCGCCGTGAGAGGGCGGCGTCCTAGGCCTCTAGACGATAGGGCCGATGGCTCCCCGTCATGGATTCGAACCACGCTGTCCGGTACCAGAAACCGGCGCTCTACCAACTAAGCTAACGGGGACCGTTTTTCTTTTATTTCGTGCTCCGAACGTTCCCGTCTGGCTGTGGCAGTTCGGGCACAGCATCCGCAAGTTCTCGAAACGATTGTCATCGTGGATACCGTTGTGATGATCGATTTGGATGGAAATGGGACGACCCCTCCACTCGGTCAGCCCGCACTCCTCACAGCGATTTTGCAAAATGCCCTCCTGAAGTAACCGTCTCTTAACGGTTGATCTGCACCGCGGGCGGTCGAGGAGCTGCCATATCGGGAGAGTTCGTGCGCGTGCGCGTATCGCTCCACGCCGACGGGCGTCTGTCCATGAGTCCGGACCGAACCCGAAATACGCTCGGCATTCGCGATACGTATGACCCTCGTCGTAATAGCGTTGTACGGCGTGCCAATCGTATTGATAGTTTCCTGGACCTCGCGAGCGCATCAGACGCACGTCGTCCTCGCGCAGAACCATACGGCCGAATTTGATCGCCTTGTACCAACTTTGCACAGAAAACCGAAACCGCACGCGGCATTCGATTCCAGAATGTCCTTGATCGTAAAAACGCTGGATCTCCGGCCAGGGGTGCCGAACAGCTGTCATGCAAACATGTGTTCGCATGATCGATCTGATTCCCTGCATACCTGGCGGTTAATTGCTATGTAAGCCCACCTCCTGAGGCGATATGGCTGCCGTCGCCACGAACGCCCTATTAAATATCGCGCGTACGCTCGGGAGGCGTCGCCATGACGCATAAACGGGGAAAAGCGAGCCAACTAATGCCGGCGCTCGCCGCCGATGGACCGTAACGCGGAGGGCCGTTGCAAGCAGTCATCCTGGTAGGCGGCGAGGGCACCCGGCTTCGGCCGCTTACGTACGGGACGCCGAAGCCGATGATCCCGCTCTTTGGCGTTCCGTTCCTCGAACGGACGATCGCGCGTCTGCGCGATGCGGGTGTCGACGAAGTCATTCTCGCAGCGGGATACCTGCCGCAAGCGATTATGGACCACTTCGGTGACGGTTCCGGACTCGGACTGCGTGTCGAGTACGTGATCGAACAGACGCCGCTCGGTACCGCCGGCGCGGTGCGCAACGTCGCCGCTCGACTGTCCAGGGCGTTCTTCGTGCTCAACGGCGACGTCCTGACTAGCCTCGACTTGCGCGCCATGCGTGCCTACCATGAGCGGCAAGGCGGCGAAGGCGTGATCCATGCGATCCGAGTCGACGACCCGTCCGCCTTCGGCTGTCTCGTTCACGATGCCGATGGCCGCATCTCGCAATTCGTCGAAAAGCCGCCGCGGGACGAAGCCCCGACCGATGAGATCAACGCCGGCACGTACCTCCTCGAACGTCGCGTGCTCGATCGCATCCCCGCCGGGCGCGCCGTATCGATCGAGCGCGAAACGTTCCCCCAGCTGCTGGCCGCAGGCGGAGCGCTCTACGCGTATACGACGGATGACTACTGGCTCGACGTTGGGCGGCCGGAACAGTACGTCCAGGCCCACGGCGACGTCCTCGACGGCAAGCTGGTCCTTCCGTCGGCAGGCGGTGCGCGAGGCGGAACGATGTTCCTGAGCGCCGCGGCCGCGACGCCGGAATACATCCGTCCCCCGACGTTCATCGGCGAAAGCGTGTCGGTCGATCCGAGCGCGAAAGTCGGGCCGTACGCCGTAGTTGGGGACGGCTGCCGGATCGAAGCGGACGCCGAGGTCCGCGAGTCGGTCCTCTGGGACGGGGTCACCGTCGAGGCGGGGGCCCGGGTGTGCGGCGCCATCCTCGCCAGCAACGTGCGCGTCGGCAAGAACGCCGCGATCAAGGCCGGTGCGGTGATCGGCCACGATGTCGTCATCGAACCCGGTACGATCGTCGGTGCCGATGCTCGCCTGGGCGCCCGGCCCCTAAGCCCGGAAGAGGGTTAAGCACCGGCCAGTTTGGCGGACATCCTGAGGGCCGGGAAATCTGTAAAGGGGCGCTCAAGCCGCCCTCGGTAAATCCGGGCGGATCCGACAATAGGGCTTTCGGCCCGTGGAAAGCGCGCGTTTCGGCTCTAGGGCTGCGGCCTGGTCGGCTTAGCTGCAGCCCCTTTCAAGCTGACCGGTTTAAGGGATAGGAACACGCCGAATCACCTAACGGCGGCTCGTAAAACCGTCTGAGGGCCTCCCGGGTGAGCGCGCTGGGCAGTTTGCGGGCCCCCCATTCGGGTAGATTCTTAGTCTGAAAGCAGAGGGTTGATCGCTTGCCGTTCCCGTCCATTGCCGCTCGTCCGGCGCCGCCGCGCACCTTGTTCATGGGTTCGTTCCCACCCCGGGAATGCGGCATCGCGACCTTCACGAGCGACGTGGTCCAGAGCTTCGATCTGACGTTCGCCACCGAGAGCGATGTCGTCGCCATCGACGAGCCGGGTGCGGAAGGCCGGATTTATCCGGCTAACGTGGTCATGCGGCTGCACCAGGATGAGCCGGACTCTTATCGCCGCATCGCCCGGCAAATCGACGCCCACCCCGCCGATCTACTCGACGTTCAACACGAATATGGGCTCTTCGGCGGAACGGACGGAAGCTGGTTCGTCGACCTCCTCGAAGCGATTGAAAAGCCGGTCGTCGTTTCGTTGCATACGGTGCTGCCGGCGCCGACCCAGACGCATCGAGCCATGGCGCGCCGCATCTGCCGCCGTGCCGATGCAGTCGTCGTGCTTTCACAAACGGGCCGTAAAATCTTGATCGACGCTTACGGCATCGATCCGCAAAAATTGCACGTCGTTCATCACGGAGTGCCCGACGTACCGTTCCGCGGCACGCAAGAAGCCAAAGTGCGCTTCGGCCTGGGGAATCGCCGCGTGATCTCGACTTTCGGCTTGATCAGCCGCGGCAAGGGCCTCGAATATGGCATCGACGCGATGCGCAGCATCGTTGCGCGCCATCCTGATGCGCTATATCTGATCCTTGGTCAAACGCATCCGAGCGTTCGGCGGCACGAAGGCGAAACGTACCGCCGCGAACTAGCGGACCGCGTGGCGTCTTACGGTCTCCAGAACAACGTCAAACTGGTCGACAAGTACCTGGCATTCGAAGAGCTGCTCGCGTACCTCGAAGCGACCGACATCTACTTGACGCCGTACCTCAACCCGGTGCAGATCGTCAGCGGCACGCTCGCCTATGCTGTCGGGCTCGGCAAGGCGATCGTTTCAACGCCGTACCTTTACGCCGAAGAGCTTCTGGCCGACGCCCGCGGCCTGCTTGCGCCGTTCCGCGATTCGAGCGCCATTGCCAATGCGCTCGGGGCACTGCTGGACGACCCGTGGTTGCGGCGCGCGATCGAGCGCCGCGCCTACCGCTTCGGCCGGCAAATGACGTGGCCGCACGTCGCCCGCGCTCATGCCCGCGTCTTCGAACGCGTCCTCGAGATGCGCGCCCTCGGAAGCGACCAAGCCGAGCTCGCGCGATTAGCGTAGTGTGTGCGCTCCGCGCAGCGCCGGCCTTCCTGGACGTGAGCGTACGGACCGCGCCGGCCGCCAGGGTTGCTCAGCGCGGCTCGGTTTGAGGTTCGGATAGGTGCGCGAGCGTTCCGGCGTCGGTTTCGAAGTGCAGCGGCCGTTGCCCGGGCTTGACCACATGGCGGCGCTGAGCGACGACGTCGGCATCATTCAACATGCCGTTTACGACGTGCCCAATCGCGCGACCGGGTATTGCACGGACGACGTGGCGCGCGCGCTGATCGTCGCGATCGCTGCGAGCGAGCACGCCGCCACGCGTGAACAGGCTTTGATCCTGGGCCGGCGCTATTTGGCGTTTCTGTTGGACGCCGAACTGCCCGATGGCCGCTTCCATAACTTCATGAGTTATGCGCGGGCGTGGCTCGACGACTGTGGAACGGGCGACAGCATCGGGCGCGCCATCTGGGCGATCGGATATGCCGTGCGCTTCGCGCCGCTGGCGACGTGGTGTGACGTATCGCGCCGTCTCTTGGCGAACGCGCTGCCGCATGCCGCGAAACTGCAGCACGTGCGCTCCCGGGCTTATGCCGCGCTCGGTCTGGCGCAGGCTCGCGCGGCGCTCGGCCCCGAAGGCGGCAGCGCACTGGAACCCTCGCTGCGGGCCATCGGAGACGACTTGGTCGCGCGCCACGCGCGCTTCGCACGGGCCGATTGGGATTGGTTCGAGGACGAGTTCACGTACGATAACGCGCGCCTTCCCGAGGCGCTTTTGCGCATCGGTACGGTCCTGGACGATCGGCGTTACGTCACTCTCGGGCTACAGACGCTCGCTTTTTACGAGTCGATCGTCATCGAAGGCGACATCTTCGTCCCGATCGGCAACGCCGGTTGGTACCGGCGTGGTCACGAGCGTGCCCGTCTCGCGCAGCAGCCGCTCGAAGCCGCCTCGCTCATCGACGTCGCACTAGCCGCAGAAACGGCGAGCGGCGATGCGCGCTATCGCACGCTCGCCCAAACCGGCCTGGCGTGGTTTTACGGGCGCAACACCTTAGGCGCCGCACTGGTCCACGGCGGCGGCTGTTGCGACGGCCTTGAAGCCGACGGGCCCAATCGCAACATGGGCGCCGAGTCGACGCTCGCGTATCTCGCCGCGGCATTTGCGCTTGCACCGGCCGACGCTGCCGCGTTGCGTATCGCTCGAAAAGTCGCCGCCCGATCGTTTAGCGCCGAACCCGGTTAACCCGAAAAGCGGCGCGCGCCAGCACTCCGAGGCGCACAGGGTGCGGACGGCGAATAAGCAGAGGTGATGATTGCGCAATCCGACGCCCTTAGTGACGTACAGCAAGCTGCTGTCACGCACACCGACGGACCGGTCCTGATCTTCGCCGGCGCCGGTAGCGGCAAAACTCGCGTCCTCACCCATCGCATCGCCTATCTGCTCGACGAAAAGAACGTCTTCCCCGACCGTATCCTCGCCGTCACCTTCACGAACAAGGCCGCCGCCGAGATGAAGACGCGCCTCGAACGGATGGTGGGCACGGCGGCGCGCGACCTCTGGGTCGGGACCTTCCATTCGACCTGCGTGCGCATACTGCGGCGCGACGGGCGCAAGATCGGCGTGGCCGCGAACTTCGCGATCATGGACGACACCGATCAACGTTCGATCGTGCGCGACGTCCTGCACGATCTGAACTTCGACGAGCGGCAGATGACCCCGGGCGGCGCGCTCGACGAGATCAGCAAGGCGAAGAACGCGTTGCTCGGTCCCGACGCGTACGAGAGCAGCAACCGCTCGTTCATGGGGGAAAAGGTCGCGCAAGTGTACCGCGAGTACGATCGGCGGCTGCGTGAGTCCAATGGTCTCGATTTCGACGATCTGATCGCCAAGACGATCGAACTGCTCGAAACCGACGGCGACATCCGTACGCGCTACCAGAACAAGTTCCGCTACGTTCTCGTCGACGAGTATCAGGATGTCAACTTCGCACAGTATCGGCTGTGCGCGATCCTGGCCGGCGAACACAAGAATCTCACGGTCGTCGGCGACGACGACCAGTCAATCTATTCATGGCGCGGCAGCGACTACAAGAACATCCTGCGCTTCGAGCACGATTTTCCCGGCGCCGCCGTTTTTAAGCTCGAGGAGAACTTCCGCTCGACGCAGACGATCCTCGGCATCGCGAACGAGATCGTCGCCAACAATAAATCACGGGCCGAGAAGAAGATATTCACCAAGCGCGCGGCGGGCGAAGCGGTCACCGTCTACGGCGCCGAAACCGAACGCGCCGAAGCGCGCTACGTGATCGAAAAGATCAAGGAACTCGTGCGCGAGGGCGGCGCCTACCGCGATTTCGTCGTGCTGTACCGCACCAACGCCCAATCGCGCGTCTTCGAAGAAGGCTTCCTCGGCGAAGGCATCCCTTACCGCGTCGTCGGCGGCGTCGGGTTCTACGCCCGCACCGAGATCAAAGACATGATGGCGTACCTGCGCTACATCGTCAATCCATCCGACGCCGTCGCCTTCCGGCGCATCGTGAACGTGCCACGGCGCTCGATCGGCCAGCAGACGCTTGCGAGTCTGGTCGACGCCGCGACGGCCGCCGGCGTATCGGTCGGTCAGACGGTCTTCGATAAGGAGATCCTGCGCCGCGCCGTTCCCAAAAAACAGCGCGAACTCGAGCGGTTCGCCGAGCTGATCACCGCCTTACGCGAACGCGTGGCCGATCTCTCCATCAGCGATCTGCTCGTCGCCGTCATGGAAGAGTCGGGCTACATTCGCGAGCTGCAGGGCGAAGACACATCGGACTCGCGCTCCCGTTTAGAGAACCTTCAGGAGCTCGTCGGGGTCGCCAAGGAGTTCGAAGGCCAAGAGAATGCCGGAACGCTCGACGATTTTCTGGCGAACGTCGCGCTGATCAGCGATCTCGATACGCTCGATCCGGAGACCTCGTTCGTTACGTTGATGACCTTACACTCGGCCAAAGGCCTCGAGTTTCCGGTCGTGTTTCTGAGCGGACTCGAAGACGGCGTCTTTCCGCACACGCGCGCGCTGACCGACACCGAAGAACTCGAAGAAGAACGGCGGCTCGCGTACGTCGGCGTCACGCGCGCAATGGAGCGCCTGTTCCTGTCGTATGCGATGCGCCGCACGCTCTACGGCAATACGTTTGCTCATCCCAAATCGCGCTTCTTGGATGAGATGCCGAGCGTCGAGGCGATCGGCAGCATCGTGCAGATGCCGCGCCCGGCCGGAGGGCGCTGGCGCGAAGTCGCCATCCATGAAACCGCCGGAGCGGGCGTGGGCCTCGGCTTACAGGTCGGCGATCGCGTGCGCCATCCGAAATGGGGCGAAGGCTTGGTCGCGGGCGTTGACGGCGCGGGCGGCGACGGGCTGCTGACGATCAACTTCCCCAACGTCGGGCAGAAATGCGTCATGCTGAAATACGCGCCGTTGGAAAAGGTCCTGTAGGGCGCGTTCGCGCCGGTGCCTCCGCTTCGCTACGGCACGAAGGTACTGATGGAAGAAGCCCGTTTCGCCTGCGCTCCGCTACGGCGAGTCTTGGGATCGCGATCGCATCGGGATCCCAAGACGTATTGAAGTCTCAAAGCGTCGTGCAGGCGTGAAAGTTCGGGTCACGGTAGCGGGAGCACTTGGGCGAATGGGACGTGAGGCGTGTGGTGCCTTCTGCGCGAGCGACGGATTCGAATTGGTGGGCGGCTTTGCGCGTTGGGCTGCGCCGTCGCTCGCTGCGGCGTTGGGACTCGCGGCGGAGGCGGGTCGCATCTACGATGATGTTACGGAGCTTTACGATCAGTCGCGGCCCGAGGTCGTCGTCGACTTTACGACCTATCCGGTAACGCTGCAGGTCGCGCGGGAAGCAGTCGACCGGGGCATTTCGCCCGTTATTGGGACCACGGGATGGACGGACGAAGACGAAGTCAGCTTCGCTGACCTGTGCGACGAGCGCGGCGTCGGGGCGGCGATCGTGCCGAACTTCGCGATCGGTGCGGCCTTGGCGATTCGCTTTGCGGAAGAAGCGGCGCGCTGGTTTCCCGCGGCTGAAATCGTCGAGCTCCATCACGATCGCAAACGCGACGCTCCAAGCGGGACGGCGCGGTTGACCGCCAAACGGATCGCGGCTGCCGCCGGGCGGGAGGCTGTCGCCGTGCATAGCGTGCGGCTGCCGGGCCTCGTCGCGCATCAGGAAGCGCTCTTCGGAGGCGAGGGCGAACTGCTGACGATCCGACACGACTCGTTCTCGCGAGCCTCCTTCATGCCCGGTTTGCTGCTCGCCGTGCGCAATGTGCGGGCTCGAAAGTCGCTGTCGATCGGTCTCGACGCGTTTTTACAGGCGCCGGCGTCGTGAAAGCCGGCGGCGATCGAGTCGCGATCGTCGGCGTGAGCGGCGTCGTCGGCGAGACCCTTCTGCAGGTACTCGAAGAACGCCGCGTCCCTATTCGAGAACTCGGCGCATTCGCCTCATGCGACCGTTCCGAACCGCTCGTGTATCGCGGCCGCCCATGGCCCGTGCGGCGGGCGACGACGCGTGCGCTCGCCGACGCGCATTTCGACGTTGTGTTCTTCGCATCGAACGAGGATGCGAGCGCGGACCTCGCCGAGAGTTGCGCCGCGAGCGGTGCCCTCGTGATCGACAACAGCGCGACGTTTCGTCTGCGCGCCGACCTGCCGCTTATCGTACCCGAAGTAAACGCACAAGCCGTCGGCGCCGGCCAACGGATATTCCCGGTTGCGAACTGCACCGCGATCCTGCTGTCCGTTGCCCTGGCGCCGATCGCCCGCACGGCCGGCTTGCGCAGCGTCCGCGTCGCAACGTATCAGGCCGTAAGCGGCGCCGGACGCGCCGGACTCGACGCGCTCGCACGTGAAGAGCAGGGTCAGAAATCATTGCAGCCGACCTTTCCGGCGCCGATCTTTCACAACGTCGTGCCGCAGATCGGCGAACTGGATGAGCGCGGCAACACGTCGGAAGAAACCAAACTCGCTGCCGAGACGCGGAAGATTTTGGGGCTTCCGATGCTGCATGTTGCGGCAACGGCGGTACGTGTGCCCGTGCTGCGTGCCCATGCTGCAGCGGTGTTTTTCGAAACAATGCGCGATACGTCGGCATCCGAACTGGGCGACGCCCTCGCCGGTGCGGATGGCGTGGTCTTCCATCATGGCGGCATCGCAACGCCGCGCGACGCCGAGGGCGGTGATCGAGTGCACGTCGCGCGTTTACGTGCCGAGACGGCATCGCAACGGTACTTCCAGCTCTGGCTCGTGGGCGATCAGCTGCGCAAGGGTGCGGCCACCAATGCCGTGCAAATTTTGCAATTGGTTATGCATAAGAACGCTAGTGACACTAAACCCGGCCGGGACGGAATCTTGTCGTCCACTGCTTCGGATGGCTCGTTTATCTGAAAACGATCGTTCAGAAATTTGGCGGCTCTTCGCTCGCGACGGCGGAACTTCGGGGGCTGGCAGCCGGACGGGTTCTTGAAGCCCGTGCCCGGGGAGTCGCGGTCGTCGCAGTTTGCTCGGCGCTGGGCCGCGCTCCTGATCCGTACGCCACAGACTCGCTGCTCGCTCTGTTAGGGCATGCCGGCGCGGGCAGGAATCGAGACTTTCTCGTCGCTTGCGGAGAGATGGTCGCGTGCGGGGTCTTCACGCACGAGCTGATCGCATGCGGGGCCGACGCGCTGGCGCTCACCGGCGCGCAGGCCGGCATCGTAACCGATGCCGAGTTTGGGAGCGCGGCGATCCTCCGAATTGAGCCCGCTGCCGTACAACAGGTACTCGCGCGTGGTGCGGTCCCGGTCGTCGCCGGCTTTCAGGGCGCAACCGAAGACGGCGCGATCACGACTCTCGGCCGCGGCGGCAGCGATTTGAGCGCAATCGCGCTAGGCGCGGCGCTGGGGGCAGAGGTCGTCGAAATCTTCACCGACGTTACGGGCGTTATGAGCGGCGACCCCCGCCGGGTCGTGGATGCTCAGCCGCTCGCTCGCGTGCACTACGCAGAGATGGTCGAGCTCGCGGCCGACGGAGCGAAGATCATGCATGCGCGGGCGGCCGAGCTTGCCCACGTGACGCGAACGCCGTACGTCGTGAAAGGGCTGCAAGCGAATTTCGGAACGACGATCGACGAAAGCGGCCCATCCGGCGATGAAGCGCCCGTAACCGGCATCGCGTCGTTGAACGACGTCGCTCTGTTCCGCATAACGGCGAATGCCGCTGTACGCGATGCCCAGGGAGTTGTGGCACGCACTGTGTTTCGGCGACTCGCCGAATGTCGCATTTCCATTGACATGGTGAACCTCTCCGATAACGGCCCCTCCTTTATCGTCGCCGCCCGACATGTGGGCGCCGTCCGTACGGAACTCGACGCGCTCGGTGTTCGGTACATCCTTCGCGATGGTTGTGCGAAGCTGTCGATCGTCGGTGCCGGCATGCGTGGCGTGCCGGGCGTCGTATCGCTAATCGTCGATGCGCTTGCGGACGCCGGGATCGACATCTTGCACACGACCGACTCGAACATCACCATCTCCGTGCTCGTCTGTGCCGGCGATGTTGCTGCGGCGGAGCAGGCCCTGCACGGCGCCTTCGCCCTCGCGCGACGCGATGCGCGCATACCGGAACCCGTCAATTAAATGACGCGGACACCTTCCCGGGGAGAAGTCCTTGGGGCGCTGATGACCGCGATGGTCACGCCGTTCGATGCGAACGATCGACTCGATCGCGACGAAGCGGCGCGTCTGGCGCGCTATCTCGTCGCCGCAGGAAATGAAGCGCTCGTCGTTGCGGGCACGACCGGTGAGTCACCCGCGCTCGACGATGCGGAGAAAATCGGGCTGATCGAGACGACGAAGGCGGCGGTCGGCGAGCGCGCGGCGATCGTCGCCGGAACCGGCGGCAACAACACGCGACATTCGGTCGCGCTGACCAAAGGGGCCGCCGCTGCCGGTGCCGATGCGATTCTCGCCGTCGTGCCGTACTATAATAAACCGACGCAAGACGGAATGCTGCGGCACTTCGGCGCGCTCGCGGAAGCGACGACGCTGCCCCTGATCGTCTATAACATTCCGGGCCGCACCGCAGTGAACATGCAACCGGCCACGCTTATGGAACTCGCATGCCGTTACCCGACGATCGTCGGCGTCAAAGAATCAAGCGGTGACCTGGCACAGTTCACGATGATCCTGCGCGACCGTCCGGCGGGCTTCCGCTTTTGGTGCGGTGACGATTATCTGTTTTTGCCGTCGCTCGCGCTCGGCGCCGATGGCTTGATCAGCGTGGCCGCCCACTTGTGTGCGCGCGAATATCGCGACCTTCTCGACGCGCAGCGGCGCGGAGACAACGCCGCCGCCGCACGACTTCACCGTGATCTGGCGGAGCTCTGCGCAACGCTGTTCGCGACGACGAGCCCGATCCCGGTGAAGTGGGCGATGCGCGAACTCGGCTTCGCCGTCGGTGAGTGCCGTTCACCGCTCGGCGCGATGCCGGCCGCACTGGCCGAGCGCTTACGGCCTCAACTCGAACCCTACCGGCAACGCGTCCGAAGCGCGCTTGCCGAGGAAGCCGCCGCACCGTGAGCGACGCCGCCGTGCTCGGCTGCCGGGTCGATCCGATCGATGCGCAAGAGGCAATCGAAAAGATCCGTGGATTCGTGCGCGAGCCGACTCCCTCTCTGATCGTTACCCTCGGGACGGAAATGATCGTACGCGCGCAACGCGACGACCGTTTCCGCGCCGTCGTCAATGCCAGCGCCCTGTCGCTCTGCGATACGGTCGGGGTCATGTTTGCCGCGCGTCTCGGCGGCGCGCGCATCCGCGAACGCGTGGCCGGCGTCGATCTGATCGAGCCGCTGTGTCGTGTGTTCGCGCGAGACGGTACGCCGGTGTACCTTCTCGGTTCGAAAGGTGACACCGCGGAGCGGGCGGCACGGATGCTGCGTGCGCAGTATCCTGGGCTGGCGATCGTCGGCGTGCGCGACGGCTACTTCGCCGCGAGTGAGGCCGCCGCCGTAGCGGCAGCCGTCGCACGGAGCGGCGCACGAGTCTTGTTCGCGGGCCTGGGATCGCCGCGCCAAGAACTGTGGCTCGCCGATCATCTAAAGGAAACGGGTTGCTCCGTTGGAATCGGCATCGGCGGCTCGCTAGACGTGCTAGCCGGAAACGTGCCGCGCGCGCCCGCTTTGTGGCGACGAGCGCACGCCGAATGGTTGTATCGTTTGCTGCGCGAGCCGCGACGTTGGCGGCGTCAGCTCGCACTTCCGCATTTCGTCTGGCTCGTACTGCGGGACCGCCCGCACGCTGCCGCCCCTCGGAGATCGTTGTGATCCTGTTCGTTCGATCCGTCCCGTTTGTCGCGCCCCGCGGGGCCACCATCGCGAGGCCTGCGCTGCGCGCGTCAAGCAGGCGATTTCGCAGGCCGCTGCCCTGGAACCGGCGCGCTGCGCAGCCGCCCACGCGAGTTCCCGCGCCGCTGCGCCGCGGAATCATCACGGGGGCTGCATGAAAGCGATGATCCTCGCCGGCGGTTTGAGTACGCGCCTCTACCCGCTGACGAAGCAGGTTCCTAAACCTCTCGTGCCGATCGCGGGCGAACCGAACAGCGGACACGTGATGCGCTACCTTTGTTCGTTCGGCATCGAAGAAGTTGCGATCAACGTCCACTATCTGGCCGACAAAATCGTCGCCGCGTTCGGCGATGGCTCACGCTACGGCGTGAAGCTGACGTATCTGCACGAACAGACGCTGCTCGGCAGCGCCGGCGGCGTCAAACAGATGGAAGCGTTCCTGGGCGACGACACGTTCGTCGTCGTCGGCTGCGACGGACTGACCGACCTGCGGCTCAATGAACTGATCGCGTTCCACCAACGGAAGAAGGCGCTGGCGACAATCGCCCTCGTTCCCGAAGACGACGTTTCGCACTACGGGGTCGTGGTCGTCGACGACGACGGCCGCATCATTGAGTTCCAAGAAAAGCCGCCCAAGGGCACGGAACGCTCGAACCTCGTGAACACCGGCGTCTACATATTCGAACCGGCGATCTTCGAGCGCATCCCCGCCGGCGAATTCTGGGACTTCGGAAAGAACGTCTTTCCCGAGTTACAACGCGAGGCCGCGCCGTTCTATGCCCTCGAAATGGATGGCGCGTATTGGGTCGATATCGGGACGCCCGGTGAATATCGGCAAGCAACGAACGACGTACTCTCGGGCAAAGCACGGCTTCTCGGCAGCGCGCGCGCCCGCGGCTATCCGGCCGATGCCGTCTTGGGCCGCAACGTTCGTCTCGACGATGACGTCCGGATAGGTTCGGCCGCCGTACTCGGCGACGGCGTTCGCGTCATCGGCCCATCGGTCATCGGCGATCGAGTCGCGGTCGGCAAGGACGCCACGATCGAAGCTTCGATCCTCTGGGACGGCGCAACAGTCGGCAAAAATGCTCGTCTCGCCGATAGCATCATCGGGGTCGACTATGCGATCGCCCCTGGAGCATCACTCGAAGGCGTGATCGTAGCGAACGAATAGCGCTACTCGCAAGCCAGGGAGATGGAGACGGCCTTTAGGGCGATTGCTGAGCCGTTTTCGGGCTTGAAATCGTAAACGATATCGATATCTTCGGTCAGCCGTGATCCGTGATTTGCCCGGCGACCATACCAACGACGACAAAGTCGACGCCCGCGTCGTGCAGGCCGGTGATCAACGTGTATGTATGCTCAAGGATGCAGCGTTTTACGTAAGTGGCGGCATTCGCCAATACGCTGGTCAAGGGCTCGATTTCGGTCATCCGGCGTAGTGCTGGCAAGTTGAAGGCCAAACCAACGACGTTGAAGCCGAAATCGCGCGAGCCGGCCGCGACCCAACCGCTTTGATGTCCGTCCGCCGCCATTTGGCCCGGGCACTAATCGAGACGGTGATGGCTATGGCACCTCGTACGCCCACGTGAATTCTCTGCGGGAACACGGCTTGAGCGTGATTGCCGTCGCCGCCGGCGTCGTACTGCTGATTGCAGCGGTCTATCGGCTCTCCGCGCCGCTCGGCTCGCCGGCTTTGGCGCCGCAACGTGTGCCGGCGCCGCTGGTTGCGCTCGCGTCGCCACGGCCGGCGCCGGTCCAGGGCGCGACAAAGCCACTCGCCAAGCTTGCCGCGGTCCCGTCGAAGCGCCTTGGAAAGCGGGCGACGCCGCCTCAAGCCGTAAAGCCGCGGCTTGCCGCCGCGATGTTCCGCGCCGAAAGCATGATCGGGCGATCCCGCGTAGCGATCGTCGTGCACCCGGGCAAGACGGCAGCGCTCAGATCGCGAGTCGCAGATTCGCCAATCGCGCGGGCCGGACCACGGGTCGCAGCGCGGCCGGTCATCCCAATGCTGCCGGCCGCATTCGAGCGCGCTGCAGCAAAACGACCGACGCGCCCCGTTGTTGTGATCGGGCGGCCCGCTCGCGCGCAAGACGCTCCAGCCGTGCGCCGGATCGTTGCCTTCGGTTTTCCGATGCGACGAGGAGGATCGCATCATCGCGGCGTCCGGCTTCACCGCTTTGCCGCCGTGGAGCCACCCTTGAACTATCGTCCGGAACCGATCTTGCTCGGCATGAACGCCGCCGCTCAAACGATGGCATCGAGCGCGCCGTTCCCAGTCATCAGGCAATCGGGACGTCGCCGCCACTAGTGGATCCAACTGTGTTGAATCCTCGCGTTTGCGGCTTCGCCGCAAGCCGCCCGCCATACGTCCGGCACGGACGGTCGTCGCCTGTCGGGTAAGCCCGACAGTCTCCTAGCCTTTGAGTTTCCTCTAAAACTCATGGCGTTTCGATCTGGGCCGCTTGCTACGGTGAAGTCGCGTCGCGATCGGTGACGCGTGTTGCTCTCGATCGCGCTCGACGCACTCTTTCCGTCATCGTGCGCCGGTTGCCGCCTTCCCGGGTCCGCGTTTTGCGCCGCTTGTCAGCCTCCGCTCGCGGCAGTCACGGTGCGCCGCGACGGCAGTCTGCGAATCATCGCAGGCGGCGGATATGAAGGTGCGTTGCGGCGGGCGATCCTGGCGTACAAGCGAGGACGGCGCGACGTCGGCGTTGCGCTCGCTTCGTGGCTGGCCGACCGTATGGAATGGTTAGAGCCGAGCGCCGTGCTCATTCCGGTTCCGACCACGCGTGCACGCCGCGGTGAGCGCGGCTTCGATCAAGGCGAACTGCTGGCACGCGAGCTCGGGGAATTACGCAACAGACCCGTGCTGCTGGGGTTGCGCCATCGCGCCGGCGACGCGCAGCATGGCCGCACGCGCTCCGGGCGTTTGGCGGCGCGAGAGCGCTTTGCGTGCGTAGCGCCGCAGCTGATCGACGGCATGCACGTGGTGCTCGTCGACGATGTGGTAACGACCGGCGCCACCCTCGCCGACAGCGCCGCCACGTTACGTAGGCATGGTGCTCTCGTCGACGCCGCGGTCGTTCTTGGCTCGGCGCCGCCGGCGAGAACCCAGCGACGAAGTATCGTGGCTCTGCATCGATCGGCATCGTTCCGGGGTCTTTCTGAACGGTCCGACTAAGGAGTTTTGCATGGCCAAGGCAACCTGGAACGGCGCGACGATCGCCGAGAGTTCGCGCACCGAAGTCGTCGAGGGCAATCAGTACTTCCCGCCCGACAGCGTGAAGCGCGAGTATCTCACGGAGAGTCCCAATCATTCGGTGTGCCCGTGGAAGGGAACCGCGAGTTACTATTCGGTCGTCGTGGACGGTAAAGAAAACCACGACGCCGCCTGGTTCTATCCGCAGCCCAAAGACGCGGCTAACCAGATTAAAGACCACGTCGCTTTTTGGAAGGGCGTCGAGGTAACATCGTGAGCCGGCCGGCCTAGAGTCCGTCGGACTTGTCCGCGTCGGATCTCTCCGCGCTCGATTGGGTCTATCTGCGGCGCGCCTGCGAACTCGCATCGCGAGGTCGCGGCGGCACGTCGCCGAATCCGCCTGTCGGCGCGGTCGTCGTTCGTGGAGCAACAACGCTGGGAGAAGGCTTCCATCATGCCCGCGGACAGCCGCATGCCGAGACGGAAGCGCTGCGCGAGGCAAAGGACGGCGGTTCCGACGTTTGCGGTGCCACGCTATACGTGACCCTCGAGCCCTGCGACCACACGGGGATCACACTGCCCTGTTCGCGCGCCGTTATCGACGCCGGCATCGCGCGCGTCGTGATCGGTATGCCGGATCCGAACCCACGCACTGCAGGTGGGGGTATCGCACGTCTGCGCGCGGCCGGCATCCCGGTGGCCGTTGCGCACGACGATTGGTGCGGCCGGCTCGTTGCGGAGTTCGCCGTTGCGATCGCGCGCACGCGTCCGTATCTGCGGCTGAAGATGGCATCGTCGCTCGACGGCTGCATTGCGCCGCGCCCTCGTGAACGGCATTGGCTCACCGGATATGAAGCGCGCGCCTACGCGCGCGAATTGCGCACGCAGCATGATGCGGTGCTCGTCGGTGCCGGCACGGTACGCATCGACGACCCGCGATTGACGGTGCGCCCCGCATTCGCTCGCCGCAAGCCTTACCGCCGCATCGTCGCCTGCGAAGACGACGCCGTGTCCCGGAAAAGCGCGCTCTTCGCGCCCGTCGCAGGCTACGATCCGACGATCGTTTTGGCGCCGCAGGGTCTGCGCGCGCGCTTCGCATCCCTCGAAGAGGTGGCCGACGTGCTTTACATCGGCGATGGGCAGGCTCGGCGGCTCGACCTCGGTGCCGCGCTCGAAGCGCTGCGCCGATACGATATCGCGACGGTCTTGTGTGAAGGCGGCCCGACTTTAGCAGGGCGGCTGCTGGCGCACGGCTTCGTCGATCGCTTTGATTGGCTGCTCGCCCCCACGCTTCTGCGCAGTGACGCGGCCGTTCCGGTCGTCGTCGGTAATGGCGCCGCCGTTCCACTTTGCTACGATCGGGTCGAACGGCTCGGCCCCGATATCCTGCTCTCCGGCGTCCCAACGAAACGATCCGGCGGCGGAAAGGAAGAAGCGGCATGTTCGGCGGCTTGATCGCCCACCGCGGCACGGTCGCCTCACGCGACTCCGACCCGCGCGGCGGCGTGCGTTTACGCGTATCGGCGCCGACGGTCATCACGGAAGGTATACAACCGAAGGATTCGATCGCGATCGACGGCGTCTGCTTGACGGTCGTCGCCCATGACGACGACACGATCGCGTTCGACGTCGTACCCGAAACGCTGGCGCGTTCGACGCTCGGAGCTCTCGAGCGCGGCACGCTCGTCAACGTCGAACCGTCGCTCCGGCTAGGTGACCGCCTCGGCGGCCACCTCGTCTACGGACACATCGATGGCACCGCGTCGATTCTCGCCAAAGAACGCGAAGGACAAGGCCACCGTCTCGCGATCGAATCGCCGCTCGATCTGCGGCAGTATCTGGTCGAAAAGGGTTACGTTGCCGTCGACGGCATCAGCTTAACCGTCGCCGCGCTCGGCCAGAGTCGCTTCGAGATCGCTTTGATCCCCGAAACCTCCGAGCGCACGACGTTGGGCACGAAAGACGTCGGCGCCAAAGTAAACCTTGAAGTCGATCCCGTTGCCCGCTACGCCCTTGCGGCAGCGGCCGCATACCAATCCGGCCGTCCCACAAGCGACGAACTCGCTTGGGCGTACGAGATATGAACCGCATTGGTGGGGTGCTTACCAGCCTCATTGTCATGTCCCAAATTTGACGGCCGTAATGATCGACTAATAAATTTGACGTTCGTCAAGGCACGTGGTTTAATGACGTGATGGAGCCATTCGCCGAAACCTTGCGAAACGCCATGAGCGCAGCCGGGCTCAGTGCCGCCGATCTGGCCGAGCGCACCGGCCTGACCGAGAGCGCGATCAGCTTGTTGCGCTCGGGGCGGCGTATGCCGTCGTTTCGGTCGGCGCAGGCACTCGGCCAAGCATTGCCTGCAATCGCAGCGCACTTGGGGGGGGAAGGCCGCTCGCCGTCGCCGTTCGATGCGATCGAGGACGCGGTCGCCGACGTTCGCGCAGGCAAGATGGTGATCGTGCTCGACGACGAGGATCGTGAGAACGAAGGTGATCTGGTGATGGCAGCCCAGATGGTCACGCCCGAGGCGATCAACTTCATGCGTAAGGAAGCGGGCGGACTGATCTGCGTGCCGATCATCGGCAAGCGGCTCGATGAACTGCAGATTCCGCAGATGGTTTCCGAGAACACCGCGGTTCACGAGACCGCGTTTACGATCTCGATCGAAGCGCGCACACGGACGACGACGGGCATCTCGGCGTACGATCGCGCCGCCACGATCTCCGCGTTGCTCGAGCCGAGCGCGAAGCCGAGCGATTTCTTGCGTCCCGGTCACACCTTTCCGCTGCGCGCGCGCGAGGGCGGCGTGCTCGTTCGCGCGGGGCAAACCGAAGCATCCGTCGACCTCGCGCGGCTCGCGGGTTTCTATCCGGCAGCCGTCATCGTCGAAATTATGGCCGAGGACGGCACGATGATGCGGCTGCCGGCGCTGCGTGACTTTGCCAAAAAGCACCGTTTGCGCTTGATCACGGTCAAGGACCTGATCGCGTACCGGATGCGCACCGAAAAGCTGGTGCGCCGCATCGCCGAGTTCGATTTGCCGACGACGCACGGCCGCTTTCAGGGCGTCGCCTACCAGACGTCGCTCAACGATGTCGCCCACGTCGCCATGGTGATGGGCGACGTGGGCGACGGCAAAGACCTGCTGGTGCGCGTGCACTCGGAGTGTCTGACCGGCGACGCTCTGCATTCGTTGCGTTGCGATTGCGCCGCGCAGCGTGACGCGGCACTCGATTTGATCGCCGGCGAAGGCCGCGGAGTGCTGCTCTACCTCCATCAAGAAGGCCGCGGTATCGGACTGGCGAACAAGCTGCGCGCTTACGAATTGCAGGATGCCGGCGCCGACACCGTCGAGGCGAATCTCGCCCTCGGTTTGCCGGCCGATAAGCGCGATTATGGATTGGGCTCGCAGATGCTCGTCGATCTCGGCGTTCGCGAGATGCGTTTGATCACGAACAACCCGCGCAAGATCGCGGGCCTGGAAGGCTACGGCTTAACGATCGTCGATCGCGTTCCGCTGCACGTTGCGCAGACGGCGTACAGCACACGCTACCTGGAAACGAAGCGCGAGAAGATGGGGCATTTCTTCGAACCGGTCGTCGCGAATGCGGCATCGCTTGCGGAAGAACTGGTACAAAAGTGAAGGTCGCTGAGCACGACCGCAAGCCTCTGCCCGACGGGCGCAGTCACCGCGTAGCCGTGGTGAGCGCCGCTTTCTACTCCACGCTCGCTGCGTGGCTCGAAGATGGGGCGCGGCGTGCGCTCGATGCGTGCAACGTCGCGCCCAAGGCGCGCACGTTCCTCCGTGTTGCCGGCTGCTTCGAGCTGCCGCTCGCGGCGGCGCGCCTGATCGATACCGGGCGCTTCGACGCCGTTGTCGCGCTAGGCGTCGTCGTGCGCGGTGAGACGCCGCATTTCGACTACGTCGCGGGCGAGTGCGCACGCGGCATCATGGACGTACAGCTGACGACGCGGATCCCCGTCGGATTTGGCGTCCTGACGACGGATACGCTCGCGCAGGCAGAGGAACGAGCCGATCCGGCGCGCGGTGATAAAGGCTTTTCCGCTACCCTCGCGGCTGTGGGAATGTGTGCTGAGCTGCCTCCGGCCGGCGCGCGAGTGGCGTCGCGGGACAACAGCGAGGCACACTCGCAGCCGCCGTCTGCGTGAGCCTACCTTGCATCTCGCTTCGCGGAGCGTTCCCGCGTTCGCTTGCTTTCGAACGATTCTTCCCCTATACTCGCCCCACGGTGGCGCCTAACAGTCGGCGGGCATTTGCCCGTCCGACGACGAGTGCGTTGCGCATAGGAACCGAGCGGTTTCCCAGCATTAACGCGGGAACCGACGTCTGTAAGGGGCTCGTGCGGTGCAAGATAAGACCCTCATCTGTAAAGACTGTGGAAACGAATTCGAATTCACGGTCCGCGACCAGCAATTCTATGCGGAAAAGGGCTTCGAAAATGAACCCGGCCGTTGCCGCGACTGCCGCACGAACCGCAAAACGTCCCGCAGCGGCGGCGCGCGTGAGACGTTCGACGCCGTGTGCGCGCAGTGC
Source organism: Vulcanimicrobiota bacterium (assembly GCA_030853905.1). GTDB lineage: Bacteria > Vulcanimicrobiota > Vulcanimicrobiia > Vulcanimicrobiales > Vulcanimicrobiaceae > Nyctobacter. The sequence goes on along the minus strand of JALYUD010000134.1, from coordinate 7,042 downwards.
GGGGTGGCCACGACGGTGCCATTCAAACCGCGAGGCGATAAACCGGTCTACTGCCGCACCTGCTTTGCCTCCGTAGCGCCCGCAGCCGCTCGCTAAACCTAGGAACCCGTCGGACAAAGTCCGACGGGCGCTCGTCCGTAACGGACGTATGACGAGCGGATCGGCCGAAGGCCGAACGCAACAGCTTCGGGCGTTGTCGAATCCTAGCGCCGAAGGCGCTGCGCCGTTGCGAGCGAAGCGTCCGCGGTGGCTTTTGAACCGGTTTGGTGGGAAGACGAGGGCCGGCCGGCCGTCGGCTACCTCGACCAACGCTTCCTGCCGCACGATATCGTGCGCTCGCGTGCTCACGATATCGACGAACTGGTCGGCGCGATCACGACCCTGGCCGTGCGCGGCGCGCCGGCGATCGGCGTGTTCGGCGCCTATGGCACCGTGCTCGCGCGTCTTACGAACCCGGGCGATGCCGACTTCGAGACTGTGCTCCAGCGGCTGCGCGCCGCGCGCCCGACGGCCGTCAATCTGAGCTGGGCCATCGAGCGAGTGCGCGCGGAGGGTGCGACGCTCGAGAGCGCGCAGGCGGTGCACGATGAACAGCGCGCCGTCGATCGGGCGATCGGCCGTCACGGCGCCGAATTGCTGCCGGTGCGAGGCGCGGTGCTGACGCACTGCAATACCGGGCCGCTAGCGACCGCAGGCTTCGGCACAGCGCTCGGTGTGATCATCGCGGCGCACGAGAGCGGCAAGCAACTCCACGTCTACGTCGATGAGACGCGGCCGCTGCTGCAGGGCAGCCGGCTGACGACGCTCGAACTGGCCGACGCCGGGGTACCGTCGACCTTAATCGTCGACGCGGCCGCCGCCGCAACGATGGTCCGCAAAGACGTTCGCGCGGTCGTGGTCGGCGCGGATCGCATCGCTACGAACGGCGACACCGCCAACAAAATTGGAACCTTCGGGCTTGCCCTCGCCGCTGCGCAGCTCGGCATTCCGTTTTACGTCGCGGCCCCACGGTCGACGATCGACTTCGCGTTGCGTGACGGCGCTGCGATTGTGATCGAAGAGCGCAATCCCGATGAAGTGCGCGCATTCGGCGGCCGCGCAACAGCGCCGCCGCACGTCACCGTCTTCAACCCGGCGTTCGACGTTACGCCGGGACGTTTGATCGCGGGAATCGTGACCGAATACGGCGTCGCCCGGCCACCGTACGCCGAGTCGCTTGCAGACCTCGCGACACGTCCCGATTTTTCCGCCCTTGCCGCATTCGCGCGTTGAAGTTTTACGACTTCGTCGACAAGCCGCCCAAGCTCGGCAAACTCGTCGTCGTCGAAGGCGTGGAGCGCGTGTTCGCCGAGCGCGCGCTGACGCTCGTCGTCGAACGCACGCTTCCAGAAGCCGAGCGCGATCTGAACATCGATCGCTTCACGGCGACCGAACTTGAATCGTTCCGCGGCATCGAAGCGGCGACCGCGGCGTTGCCCTTCTTGGGAACGGCGCGCGTCATCATCGTGCGCGGTGTCGCCGACCTGCGCGCCGAGCGGCGGCGCGAACTGCTCGCCGTCGCCAAGCGCGTTCCCGACGGCAACGTGTTGCTCATCGAAGACCTCGTGTCGCCCGCAAGTAAGCGGCCGGAACCGCTCGCCAAGGAGCTCGGCCGTGCGGCATTGCGCATCGACACGACCCCGACGACCGAAGCGCGGGAACGCTTCGTGCGCGAGACGCTCGCCGCGCTCGGCGCCACGGCGGAACCCGCGGCGATTGCGGCACTGATCCAAAGCGAGTCCGATCTCGGCGGCATGCGAACCGATCTCGAAAAGCTTGCGCTCGGCGGCGAACGGATTGCGCTCGCCGACGTGATGCGCGAGGCCTTGGCCGGTGATGACGTGCGCGCCTATCAGTACGCGAGCGCTGCGGTCGCCGGACGCACCGCCGAAGCGCTCGGGCTCGCGCACGAGATGTTCGCTTCGGACCCGCGCGGTGCGGCGGTCCCGCTCCTGGCGGCGCTCGCTGCCGAGTATGGCCTCGTCTGGGAACTCGCCCGTTCCGGCGGCGAACTCCCTGCCCGCGCGCGCTGGCGCGAACGTGAACTGCGGATACCGGCTCGCGCGCTCGGCGAAGGTCGCGCGCGACTGGGCTTCGAACGCGCCGTTCGCGGCTTTGAAGCCGTCGTCACCGGCCGCGCCGACGACCCGCGCACGGCCGTCGACTTGGCTACCGCTGCGACTGCGCGCGAACGCCCCGCTACGTGACGAACGACCGGACGTACGCGTCGCCCTTCTCGTGGCGCTACGGCAGCGCCGAGATGCGGGAATTGTTCTCCGAACGCGAACGCCGTCGCTTGTGGCGGGCGGTTTGGATTGCGCTCGCTCGTTCGCAAGCCGAGAGCGGCCTCGTCACCTCAGAAGAACTCGCCGATCTCGAAGCGCACCGCGACGATGTCGACCTGGACGCGGCGCTGGCGATCGAACGCGAGATCGGACACGATCTGATGGCCGAAATTCGCGTTTTTGCGAGTCAGGCGCCGCTCGGGGGGAAGAAGCTGCACCTTGGGGCCACCTCGATGGACGTCGAGGACACGGTCGAAACGTATCGGCTGCGGTGCGCCTTGTCGCGCATCGGCGCTGCCGTCGGGGAACTGCTCGAAAGTTTTGCCGCGCTGATCGATCGGTACGCCGATTTGGTTACGATGGGCCACACCCATCTGCAATTCGCCGAACCGACGACGCTCGGGTACCGTTTCGCCGCCTACGCCCAAGACGTGCTGATCGACGACGCGCAACTGCGCACGGCCTATGAAGCGCTCACCGCCAAAGGCATCCGCGGCGCGGTCGGCACGTCCGCATCGTACGAACGGTTGCTGCGCGGCAGCGGCCGCCGTGCGCGCGAGCAAGAAGCCGAGGTGCTGGCGGCCTTCGGTCTGCAGGCGCGCGACGTCTCGACGCAGACCTATCCGCGCAAACTCGATTACCTCGTTCTCTCATCGCTCGCCGGGTTAGGCGCGTCGCTCTCAAAGTTTGCCGCCGACGTCCGGCTGCTCGCGTCGCCGGGTTTCGGCGAAGTCTTCGAACCCTTCGGCGCCAAGCAAGTCGGCAGTTCCGCGATGCCGTTCAAGCGAAATCCAGTCCGTTGCGAGCGGATCGGTTCGCTCGCGCGCTTGTTGCCGGGATACGCCGATACGGCATGGCAAAACGCAGCAACGAATTATCTCGAGCGGACCCTCGACGACAGCGCCAACCGGCGCACGATCTTGCCGGAGGCATTCTTATGCAGCGAGGAGATCGTCTCTCTTGCTGCGAGCGTGGTCCGAGGTTTGCGAGTCGACGAACGCCGCATCGCGCAAAATCTGGCCGCCTATGGAGCGTTTGCCGGCAGCGAGGCGCTCTTGATGGAAGCGGTGAAAGCGGGAGGCGATCGTCAACGGTTGCACGAGTCGATACGCGTTGCGGCGATGCGCGCGCACGATCGTCTCGCGCAGGGCGGTGACAATCCGCTCGCCGAGCTCCTCGCCGACGAGGCGTCCCTCGCGAAGCTGCTCGATCCCGCGGAGATACGTTCGTTGCTCGATCCCACCGGCCACATCGGCGACGCCCCAGAGCGGGCGCGCGCGCTTGCCGCGCGCATCCGCAGCCTTCCTCCCTTTCCGCGCGCGTTCATCATCGGCAAGGCCGCAGCGCGGGGCGCGACGACGTCGCGGCGCGCGGCGCGTAGCGTACCGTCAGCGACCGGCGCGCGTGGTAAAAGAGCACGATGAACAAAGGTCTCGAGGTCGCGCGCGGCAAGACCAAAGTGCTTTACGAGAAGCCCGGCCAAGCCGACGTGCTGATCGTACAGGCACTCGATACGATCACCGCCCGCGATGGTGAACGGCGCGATGACATGCCGGGCAAGGGACGTCTCGCCGCCAAGACGACGGCGCGGGTGTTCCGGCTGCTCAACTTGTGCGGATTGCCGACGCACTATCTGTCCGGCGGCGAGGACGATGACGACAACGAGATGCTGGTGCGCCGCTGCACGATGCTCCCGCTCGAAGTCGTCGTCCGCGGGGTTGCGGCGGGCTCGCTCGTGCAGCGCCGGCCGGCGATCGCGCGCGGCTCGATCATCGTTCCGCGCATGGTCGAGTTTTTCGTCAAAGACGACGCGAACCACGATCCGCTCATCGATCCCGACGACATCGTGGCGCGCGGGCTCGCCTCGCCGCCCGAAATCGGGGCGATGAGCGAAATCGCCCGTATCACGTTCGAGATACTCTCGCATGCTTGGCGCCGGCGCGAAGCGTTGCTGGTGGACCTCAAGCTTGAGTTCGGTCGTCTGCAGAGCGGCGAGGGGCGCGGCACGCTCGTGATCGCCGATACAATCGACAACGATTCATGGCGCGTGTGGCCGCAAGGCCGCGAAGACATGATGCTCGATAAGCAGATGTACCGTGACTTGGCAACGGTGACGGCGCCCGATCTCGAACGCGTCCGGCAAAAATACGAACAGGTTGCCGATCTGGTCGGCTCCTTTCCGTCGGCCCGTCCGGCGATGATCGCGCTGCTTGCCGACGGCGCCGATTCGCTCGGCATCCTCGACCCTGTCCTGCGCGAACTGCAAGTCTTCGGCCTACAAACGTTGCGCCGCGTCGTGTCGACGGATCTCGTGCCGGGTTACGTCTTGCAGGCGGTGCAGCAGCTCGACGCCAGCTTCGCACGTCTCATGTATATTGCGTCGGGTCCGCATTTAGCAGCGATGTTGGCGGCCGCGACCCCGACGCCGGTCTTCGACGCGACCGAGTTCGACCCGGCCGAACTCGCGCTCGTCGCTGCCAAGACGCTGGCGCTCGACGACACAATTTCGTTCGGTCGCGTCCTCTTGGTGCAAGCCAACGCGCGCTCCGCCGTCCTGCACGCCGACGCCCAACTCAACGCCCCGACCCCGCAAGCGACGCTCGGCTAGTGAGTTGCGCCGCGACGCGGGCGCCGACCTTGACGGTCCTCGCCGCCGACAACGCGGCGCTGGCGGCGACCCTGCGGTGCAACAGGCTCACCTTGACGGTCGAGGAGGCGCGACGTATCGTAGCGACGCTCGGCCGCGATCCCACAATCGTGGAAGCGCACGCGTTCGACGCACAATGGAGCGAGCATTGCAGCTACAAGAGTTCGCGCCACTATTTGGGCCGGCTACCGACGACCGGACCGACGGTCATGCAAGGTCCGCAGGAAGATGCCGGCATCATCCATCTCGGCGAGTGGCAGGGAAAACGCTACGGCATCGTGATCGCGCACGAATCGCACAACCATCCCTCGCAGGTCGTCCCCTTTGAAGGCGCGGCAACGGGCATCGGCGGGATCGTGCGCGACGTGCTGTGCATGGGAGCACGGCTGATCGCGCTCGCCGACCCGTTACGTTTCGGACCGCTCGACGACGCGCATTGCCGCTACGTCGCCCAAGGCGTCGTCGACGGGATCGCCGCGTACGGCAACGCGCTCGGCGTGCCGACGATCGCGGGCGACGTCTACGTGCACGCAGGTTTTCGCGACAACGTCCTGGTTAACGTCGTCGCGCTCGGAGTTATCGAAGAGGACGGCATCATTCATTCGGCAGCGCCATCCGGGTCGGCGGATTGGGATATCGTGCTCGTCGGAAAAGCGACCGATCGCAGCGGCTTCGGCGGAGCGGCCTTCTCATCGCTGATCCTTGATGAAGAGGACGCTGAGGCGAACAAAGGCGCAGTGCAAGTTCCCGATCCGTTTCTGGAAAACGTGATCATGCGGGCCTCGTATCGGGTCTTCGACGTCGTGCGCGAACGCGGGCTCGCGGTCGGCTTCAAAGACCTCGGCGCGGGCGGCATCATGGGCTGCACGGCGGAACTCGTCGCGAGCGGCGGGTTCGGTGCCCGGATCGACCTCGATCGCTGCCCGACCTCACAACCCGAGCTGCCCGCAGCCGTCATCGCGGTCGGCGAAACGCAGGAACGCTTAGCGTGGATCGTGCCGCCCGCGTTCACGCCGACGTTGCTCGCCATCTATAACGAGGACTTCTCGCTGCCGCTGATCGCGCGCGGCGCGCAAGCCGCAGTGATCGGCACCGTGACGTCGGCCCGCTCATACGTCCTCGAGTCCCGCGGTGAAATCGTGATGGACGTGCCGATCGAGTTCCTGACCGGCGGCGTCCGTTACGACCGGCCTTTCGCGTTGCCGGCTCCTGCGCGAACGAACGGCCATCCGTCACAGTCGCGTGACGGCGACGTAGCGGCGCCGCTGCCTGATGCGAACGCGGCGCCGCTGGGAGGCGCGGCAGTGGAGGTGCTCTTGCGGCGCGTTCTCGCTCACGCGGACGTGTGTTCGCGTCGTGCGATCTACGAACGGTTCGATTCGGTCGTGCGCGGCGCAACGTCGATTCCATGTGGGTATGCCGACGCGGGACTGATCCTGCCGATAGCCGGTGCGCCGCTCGGCTGCGCGCTTGCCGTCGACGGCAATCCGCGTTACGCGGCACTCGATCCGGAGCGCGCCGCCGAACACGCCGTCGTCGAAGCCGTGCGCAACGTCGTTGCGGTCGGGGCGACGCCCGCCGGCTTGACCGATTGCCTCAACTACGGCAATCCCGAGGACCCGCGACACATGGGCGAGTTCGTTGCGGGGATCGACGGATTGGCGCGTGCAGGACGTGAGCTGAGCGTTCCCTTCGTCTCCGGCAACGTTAGCCTCTACAATCAGTCGCGTGCGGGTCACGCGATCCCGGCATCGCCAATCGTGGCCTGCGTGGGGACGCTGGCGGACGTGTCGAGATCATGTACGCCGGCTCTGAAACGCATCGATTCGGTGCTGTACCGTTTGGGCGCCGTGCCGCGGACACTCGGCGGCAGCGCGGTCGGTGAAGTGCTCAAAACGCAGGGGGCACGTGACGCTGCAGACATGTCGGCTCGAACGCTCGGCAGCGAAACGCCGGGTGGCGACCCCTGGGAAGAAGTGCCGGCGATCGACTACGACGCGACCCGCCGCCAGGTCGCGGCACTGCTGGCAGCGCACGCGGAGGGTCTCGTGCTCGCCGCTCACGATGTTTC
>JALYUD010000129.1 GCA_030853905.1 Vulcanimicrobiota bacterium | reverse complement strand
GAACTCGGCGTTGCGCACCGCCCGTGCGGCACGCTTGCGGTCGATGTTGGCGACGCTCGGGCGCGGCGGCTCGCCGAGATACGGCAGCGCGACTCGGGCTGCGAGCTCGCGCACGTCGGCAGAACCGTACAAGCCGCGCAGCCCGATGTCGCGTTCAGCGACCGCCTGCAGGAAGGCGCGCAGCAGCTCGTCGGGCGGCGGCGCGCCCTCGAAGATGGCCGCCGCTTGGCTGCCACGATAAAAGTCGGGCCGATCGTCAAGGCGCGAGACGATCCGGGCCGACGCAACGTCGAAGGCCCGCTCGCCAAAGACGAACTCGAGACCGGCGGCTGTTCCCCGCAACATTCGGGCTAGCGTTGCAACGCCGGTCCTATGCGGCCCTCCGTCATCCACACCCCATGCACAACATTCCGCGGTTATCCCGCGTTTATGCACATGCGCTCGACGCGAACTGGGCGCGCACCATGAGCGACCGGGCCGCGTGTCGAATATGAAGCTCCCGGCGTAGATGCCGGATGCCCGAGGTAACCGCTCATGTTCGTCCGCCGCGTGGTCTACGCCGCCCTCTCGTTCACGTTCATCTTCTCGATGCTGCCTTCCCCGGCGCGCGCGATGTCGACCGCCGCGGAAATCGAACAAGCCAAAGAGCAAGAAAAGCAGATCATCGAGCAATACAACGTGATCCCCGATCCGTTGATGAACCGCTGGGTCGATAGCGTCAGCGACAAGCTGTGGAACCAAGTCGCGCGCCGCGATCTGCCCTACAACATCAAAATTCTCGATTCGCCCGAGATCAATTCGTTCACGATCGGCGGCGGATACGTGTACGTCAATTCGGGGCTGCTGGACTTCGTGCAATCCGATGATGAACTGGCGGGCGTCATCGGCCACGAAACGGGCCACAACGAGCGCCGCCACACGGTCACCTTGCCGGCGAAAGCTCAAGCGCTGAACCTTCTGTTCAGCATCGCTTCGATCTTCTCGCCGTTCATCTACCGCTTCGGGCAGCTGGCGGAAGCGGGTTTGCTCGCCAAGCAATCGCGCGCCGACGAACTGCAAGCCGACCAGTACGGCCTGCAATTGATGTCGCGCGCCGGCTACGATCCCGATTCGATGGTTTCGTTCATGGACCACATGGGAGCCGCCGGCGCCGAGCACTCGAGCCTGGTCGACAAGTATTTCGAAGGTCATCCCGGATTCCCGAGCCGCGTCTCCCACCTCGTCGGTTACTACGAACTCGATCCCAAGAAGCGAACGACCGACCAGATTCTCGTGCAGGCGCTGCACGATCAGAGCGAAGCGCGTTACAGCGTGGCCGCGATCAAATTTGGGCAGGTCCTCAAAGCCAACCCCGATAGTTCGATCGCGCTGCTGCACTTGGGCGAAGCGCAGATTGCCCTCGGTGAGCCGGACAAGAGTCGCCAAACGCTCGGCGAAGCCGCGCAGAAAGGCTCAAGCGAGACGCGCGCGGTCGCCCTTTCCAAGATCGCGATGCTGCAGGAAGCGCAGCCGCATTTCGTGCTCGGCAAGCCGAACCTCGCACCGCTACGCGCCCAATTGGCCGACGCGCAAACGCGCGAAGTCGCCGCCGATGCGACGCTCGCTGCGCGCCGAGACGCCGGCAGAGATCTGATCAAGTCGGTCAACACCCGCGTCCAAAACGTCTCCTACGGCATTCCGGATCTGAGCCGCGTTCAGGTGCGACGGGGAAGCCGCCTCGAAGCCGTCGTGCGCAACTTCAACTCGATGGGGCGCTCGATCGAGGCCGCCTTCGGCAAGTCGTCGGCCGCGATCAACGAAGTCGGCACGATGCAGAAGAACCGCCAGAGCGGTCTGGTCAAAGAGAACGCCGACATCCTGCATGAACTGGCCGCGCCGCTCTCGCTCGATCCGGTACCGGCGCAATCGCTTGCGCTGTTGCCCGCGTACCCGCGCATGTTCGACGCGGTCAATCTGAGCGACGGCGACATGGTCGGGGCGCTCGACGCCGCCCGTTCGTCGCTCGCGCTACTCGATGTGTCGCTCGGCGATCTCAACGACTTCGCTCAACGACTGGGCCGCGTCGGGCTCGATTTCAACGGCGACATCTCGGTGATGGACTACGACGCGCTCATCCCGCTGATGAAGAAGGCCGGTGACGGCCTCTCGAAGGCCGCGATCGCCGGCTCGCAAGCCGAACAACTCGTCAACATGGCGCGAGCGCGTCAACTCGAGACGCGCATCACGATGCTCGGCGTCGGCTCGCCGCGCGACCGCTACGCGACCTTACGCTACGCCTTGCAGCAGCGCGTGCAGAACGACGGGGTCGATTACACGACGATGCAGCACGACGATCTGACCGCCGGTGAAGTGGCCGCCGCCTCGGTCGTTGCCGCCGATACGAACACAACGCCGAGCACGATCATCGACGAGGCGAAGTCTTCGGGCCGCACGATCGTCGACGTGGCCAACGAACGCGGCATGCGGACCCAGTCGCTCGAGATCTTTCTCGGTTTGATCTACCTCGATTATACCGACGACCCGGTCCAGGAAGCGCACGTCCCGAGCAGCGGCGTTGGCAACAACCACGATTAACGCGGCGAGCAACGCCTTACGGCTCGTTCAGCACCGCGCCAAAGCGCAAACGGTCGGTGCCGATGCCCGCAAGCCGTTCCGTTTCTTTTTGTGCGGCGATCCGGCGCTGGTCGCCGAATTGCGCTCGCTGCTCCTGTTCGTGCCGCAGGACGCGCGGGTCGCCGCGGATGCGGCGGCAACGCTCGAGACGATCGATCCCCGACGCATGAGCGTGCCGGCACCGTCGGATGCGCGCGCGATCATCTTCCTGGGGCGTCCCGGCGACGTTGCCGGCGCGCGCCTGGATCTGCTGCGTCCTTTTCGCCTGCCGATCTTCGCCTTAACCGTCGACGAGTACCCAACGCAGCAAGCGCAGCCGCTCGCTGCACCGCTCGCGGGATCCGTTGCGGAATATCACGTCACGCGCATCTCGCCGACGGCGCTGCGCGGGCGCTTTTTTCCGCACCTGATCGATCGCTGTAAAGGCGTCGAAGTCGCGGTCGGCCGGCGCTTGCCGGCGCTGCGCGAGGCGGTCACCTCGAAGATCACGCGCGACGCCGCGCTCTCGGCGCTCAAGGTCGCCGCGGCCAGCGCCGTCGTCGATAAGATCCCGCTGATCGGCATCGTGCTCGGCGCGGTCGCTTCGGCGGGGGACATGGTGGCGATCACGGGCATCCAGGTTGCGCTGATGATGCAGATCGGCGCGGCCTACGGCAAGGAACCCGACGTGCAACGCATTTGGAACCTGCTGCCGGTCGTCGGCGGAGGCCTCGGCTGGCGCGCACTCTCGCGCGAACTGGCCGGCTTCATCCCCGTGGCCGGCATTGCCATCAAGGGTGCGATCGCGTATGCGGGCACGATCGTCGTCGGCGAAGGCGCCGGCTTCTTCTACGAACATGGTCATCACATGACCCCGGCCCAAGCGGCGCAGCTCTACGAAGAACGCAAGCGCACCGCGCTCGTGTTCGCCCGCGATACCGTCCGCCGCTTCGGGCGCCGCTTGGGCTAGGATTCGACTTCGTCGAATCTGTTGCGTTCGGCCTACGGCCGATCCGCGCGTCGTCGGGTGTCGGACAAGTCCGACAGGCTCCTAGGCTCGCAGGGACGTGTTTGCCAGGTAGGTCAGCAGATCGTCGTCGTCGAGGTGAGTGAACTGCGCTGCGAGAGCGGGCCGGACGAGTGCTGCGATGTCCGCGGCTACGGCGCTGCGCGCTCGCGTTCCGAGCGACGGCCGGCGTAGCGCGTAACGGCGCACGAGTTCCCGTTCGCGTTCACCAAGATCGGCAACCAGCGGATCGGACGATTCTCCGTCGCTCTCGCGCGACGGCGGCTCGGCCAAGCGTCCGAAAGGGGCGTCGCGCACGACGATCGTGCCCGCAGCCATATCGCCGAGGCGCCGGTTGTGCGACGACAGCAATGTGGCAAGCGCGGACACGGCATAAAAGCCGAGCGCGAATTCCAGAATGCGGATCCCGTTGCGGACGACGGAGCCGACGAAGTCGAGCGGGAAACCGCCGTCGCGCACGACCCGAATGCCGAGCAGCCGCTTTCCGGGAGTGCGTCCGCCCCATAACCATTCGAAAAGGATGAAGTAGCCGTCGAACAGCAGGAACGCTGCCACAGCCAGAAACGCGAGTGCGACGGCCCGCCCAAGCTTGGCCGCCGCGCCGGCGGCGACGACTTGCCGCCCATGCGGCCCGGAGCCGGCCAGCAGTGCGATGATGACGAAGGCGACGATTACGACGCCGACTTGGATGACGAGATCGATGAAAACCGCAAAAAAGCGGCTCCCCAGGCCGGCCAGTTCGTACGAAAAAGCGACGCTCTCGCCGGTCCTGACGTCGACGCTACGCTCCATCGCCGTTTCGCCTACGGCGAAGGCGCTGCGTGCTCCCGTTTAAGCTGCAATCTGGGAGCGAGCGCGTCGGGCTCCGAGACGTACGTCGAGCAGCGATACGATCCGAAAGGGCGATCCGAAAAAGGAGCTCAGCACCGTGTGAGCCGGAGGGCATGTCCCTCGTGCGGAACTCGGCGGGGTGCGAGAGCGAACGTTCGTTGCGCGGCGCAGCGAGGGTTGGCGGCGCTTCGAAGAACTACTGACCCGCGTCGACCGACGCGGACTACGCCGCCTCGAACCCGCCCAGTTGGAAGAGCTCGCGCTGCTGTATCGGACGGTAGCCTGCGATCTGGCAGCTGCGCAGAGCCGCGCCTATTCGCGCGAGCTGCTTGCTTATCTGAACCGCTTGACCGGGCGCGGCTACGTCGTCGTCCATGCGCAGGTTGAGAGGGGGGGCTGGTCGCGCGTCGCGCACTTCTTCGCAGCGACGTTCCCGCGCGAAGTGCGGCGCTCGATCGGCATCATCGCTGCGACCGCTGCACTGTTCGTGACGGCCTGGATCGTTGCGTACTGGCTCGTCTCGATCCGCCCGGCCAACGCTTACGCGCTGATCCCGGCGCAGCAGATACCGGCCATCCAAAAGAGTCTGCACGACTCGAATTTCGGCTTCGATCGGACCATGTCTCCCGCCATCTCGAGCCTGATCATCACCAACAACATCCGGGTCGCGCTGCTCGCCTTTGCCGGCGGCATGACGCTCGGGGTCCTGACCTTGTGGGAGGTCCTCAACAACGGTCTGATGGTCGGCGCGCTCGGCGCGCTGTTTGCCGCGCACGGTTTCGGCGCCGACTTCTGGGCGACGATCGCGCCACACGGCGTCATCGAACTCAGTTCGATTCAAATCGCCGGCGGCGCCGGGATGCTGATCGCGCAGGCAATCCTCGCGCCCGGCCGGCTGCGCCGCATCGACGCGCTCCGAGCCAATGCGCGGCGTGCCGGTGTCCTGATGATCGGCGTCGCCGCTCTGCTCTGCATCGCCGGCCTGATCGAAGGTTTCGTGACCCCGCAGCGGACGAGCGAACTCTTCCGCTTCGCCGTCGGCGCCGTTACCGCGGTCGGGCTCGTCGCTTACGTAGGTTTCGCCGGGCGCGATGCCATCGACCCGCAGCATCGCTTCGGTTCTTACGCGATTCGTTCGCGCTCCCACCAGCCGAGATCAGCACCCACTCGGGGAGACTTTCCGGAACAGAGCGTGCGCAGCGTAACCGCCGCAAGCGTCGGTTGCGGATCGGCGGCCGGACCGACGCAGGTGTAGAGGCCGTCTTCTCGTTCGTTGCGCCGCTCACGCAGGAGCGACGTCCAGTCGACCATGCCGAACGCGGCCCAGGCCCCGAAGGCGCGAATGTCGACGCCTTCGGTGCGCAAGGCGAGGACGTCGTCGTATCGCTGCACGAGCCAACGCGCGCGCTCATTCTCGTCGCCGTAGACGTGCACTTCCGAGAGCGCCAGCGGCAAGCCGAAGCGCTGCCATGCGGACCGAAGGAGACGCCGCATGTCGAGGAGCGTCGATTTCGCCGCAGCTCCTGCGTTTGCGGCGAAGGCACGATTCGGCAAAGCCGCATCGATCAGCGCAATGTTTCCTGCGCTGCCGTCGGCGGTGGTCCAGAGATAGCGCTCGGAGTTGGGATAGTAGTTCCAGCCCAGCAGATCGGGCGGTCGCGCCAGGCGACGGATGCGCTCCAACGCCGAGGCTGCAATCGCACATCGTTCCGTGAGATACGGCCACAGGGCGTGCTGCGCGCTGACGTTGCCGCACAACAGATCGATTACCAGAAAATTGCGCTCACGTTTGTGCGCCGCATACTCGGCCACGCCCGCGTCCCCGATCGTAAAGCTTTGCAGGTCCTCGGTCACGAGAAACTGCGCGTTCGGAATGACGCCTTTGATGCGCTCGGCGGCCAAAAGATATGCCAGAGCTTCATTGACGATCGCCCGTCCGAAAGCGCGATCGTCGCGCGCACCCGGATACCAAACGCCGTACAGGGTCGCGAAACGCGCCGTCGTCAGCGGTTCGTTGAGCGGCGTCCACCAGCGTATCTGCGGAAAGCGACGTGCCGTCGCCTCCGCGTAAGCGGCAAACAATTCGGGAAACGACACGTCGAGCAGGTTCGTGTAGCGCGGTCCGCTGCCGTGATGCAGGAGGGTGACGATCGGTTCGATGCCGTAGCGCTCCAAGAGCTGCAATCGCCGCGCTTCCCAGCGATAATCGCGCTCCAGCGGCGCGGCCGGCGCGACGCTTTCCCACAGGACCGGATAGCGCGCTGCGTCGATGCCCAGGGCGGCGAGTCGCGCGATATCGTCCTCGCGGGCGAGATGCCCGGTTTCAGCGCGCTGATCGCGGTAGCAGTGCTCGTCGAGACGCGCGATCGTCGACTCGGGCGAGGCCCACATCGAGAGTCGCATCTACGCGCCGCTCAAACTTGTCACGACGCGCGACGTTCGTCCGGGCGCGCGTACGGCGGGCGGCTTGCATCGATCCGGCTGCGTCGAATCGTACGTTTGCCGCAAACGCGAGGATTCAACGTCGTGCAAACTGCCGATGCATCGGCCACATCAAGCGACGCCTACGCTATGCAGTTCCTGCGCCTTTTCCAAGGCCGACGCGACGGCCTGGTCCATGTTGAAATACTTGTACTCGCCCAAGCGGCCGGCGAAGGTCACGTTCGTTCGCCGCTTGGCCAGTGCTTCGTAACGCCGATACAGCGCGCGACTCTCGGGACACGGAATGGGATAGTACGGATCGCCGGCGTCGCTCGCGAATTCGCGTGAAAGCACGGTCGTCTCGGCGCTCTGGCCGGTCAGATGCTTGTATTCGGTCGTGCGGGTGAACGGGACGCTCTCGTCGGGCTCGTTGACACAAGCGACGGATTGCATGGAGCGGCACGGGTGCGTCTCGAGTTCAAAACGCAGCGAGCGATACGGCAGCCGCCCGTAACGGTAGCCGAAGAATTCGTCGATTGGCCCTGTAACGACGACGTGGCGGGCCGAGATGCGATCCGCGACGTGTGCATAGTCGACGCCGAGGGCGACTTCGATGCCCGGCTGGTCGAGCATCCGGCGCACCATCGCGGTGAAGCCGTCGGCCGGCATCGCCTGAAACGCGTCGGTGAAATAACGGTCGTCGTCCGCCGTGCGCGTGGGAATGCGCCCGCACACGCTCGCATCGAGCTGCGCCGGATCGCGGCCCCAGTGCTTGCGCGTATAGCCGCGGAAGAACAGTTCGTAGAGCTCGCGTCCGACGCGCGAGAGGATCATGTCTTCGGAGTTTGCGATGTGCGCCGGATGCTCGGCGCGTGCATCGAGGAACGCGGCAACGCCGCTCTCGTCCAACGCCAAACCGTAGAGCCGGTTGATCGTCGTGCGGTTGATCGGCACCGGCAGGAGCTGCCCACGGACACGCGCGAGGACACGGTGCTCGTACCGACGCCAACGCGTAAACTGCGACAGATAGGCGACGACGCGTCGCGAATTCGTGTGGAAGATGTGTGGTCCATAGGCATGGTAGCGAACCCCGCCGATCGCAACGTCGTCGTGGGTGTTGCCCGCGACGTGCGAGCGCCGGTCGATGACGAGCACCCGCGCACCGCGGTTCGTCGCCAGCCGTTCGGCGATCGTGCTGCCGGCCAAACCGGCTCCGATCACGAGGTAATCGTACAATTCGTGTCCTCGCCGTTATGGGGTAGGCTACCAAGCGGAGGTAAGTTCTCTTTGCCGCTCCTACCCGCAAAGCCGTTTGCGCGCGAACGAATCGCCGGAGCTCACGCCGCAGTCGTGAGCAGCCGCCCCGTTGACATCCGGCGGAGGTGCCGGGAGCGCTTTCGACGGTGATCGACGTACTGATCGCCTGTTCGCATCTGCGCTGGCAAGGCGTCTGGCAGCGTCCGAACCATATCCTGACTCGTTTAGCCCGGCGACTGCCTGTGCTGGTCGTCGAAGAACCGCAGCTGCTCCCCCCCGGCGCCGAATGCTTCGCTGCCGATGAAGCGGTACACAGCGCTGAGACGCAGCTGCGAAGGCTGGAGACGGACGGTCTGACCGTGCTCATTCCCGAGCGTGCTGCGCGGCCTTCCGACATCGTCGATGGCCCGACGATCGCCGCGGTACGCGCGTTCATCGGCTCGCGCAACGCCGCGTTTTGGTTGTACTCGCCGCTCTTCTTGCCGCTCGCCCAGGCCGCGCCGGCCGCGCCGCTGATTTACGATAAGATGGATGAACTCGCGGCCTTCGATTTCGCCGACCCGCGCATCGGCGCACGCGAAAAAGAGCTCCTCGCACGGGCAGCCGTCGTGTTCGCCGGCGGCCGCGGCCTCTGGGGGAGCGTACGAGAGCGGGCGCACGCGGGCGGTCCATATCCGAGCGGGGTCGACGTCGCGCACTACGCACGCGCCCGAAACGACCACGGAAAGACATCGGCGAAAACGCAACGCCGCGGCCCGCATGCGGATGTGCAGCAAGCAAGGAGACATCCAGCGGCACAGCGGCCCGTCTTCGGTTATGTCGGCGTCATTGACGAACGCCTCGATCTACATCTCATCGCTGAACTGGCATCGGCGCGTCCCGATGCGCAGCTCGTCTTCGTCGGGCCGATCGTCAAGATCGATCCCGCAACGTTACCGCGCGCGGACAATATCACATACGTCGGACAGCGCGCCTACGCTGAACTGCCCGATATCATCGCGACGTTCGCCGTCGCGTTGATGCCGTTCGCACTCAATCGCGCGACGCGTTTCATTTCGCCGACGAAAACGCTGGAGTACCTCGCCGCCGGACGCCCCGTCGTCAGCACGCCGATCGCCGACGTGATCGCCGGCTTCGCCGATGTCGTCACGATCGCCGATCGAGCCGCTTTTCCCGCCGCCGTTGCCGCGGCCGAACATCCCGACGAGCGCCGCCGCGAACGCGGATACCGTCTCGCCGCCACCTTCAGCTGGGACGCGCTCGTCGACCGCATGGTCGCCGACCTCGCCTCGAACGGCGTCAATTTCCCGGCTCAGCGGATCGGTATGTAGCCTTTTTCTGGCGGCGAAGGTCTGATCGGGTCGCACTGCTCCTCTTCAACAGCAAGCACGTTCGCCGCCAACCGATCGCGGCTACCTCATGAATTACGATCTCGACGCGGAGCCGATGAACGTCGGCCTCTTCTACGGCGACGAGACGACCGCGCCGTTCTTCTACGCCTACATTTTCCGCAGCCGCGCGGCGCCGAGAACTCGCGCATTACGCTGGCGAGCGCATCGTGGTCGGACACGATGAAGGAGTGGGTGCTGCCGTACGACGCCGTCCGTAGCGCCGTCGATCCGGCAGCCGAACTGCACGCTTCTCGACGCCGTTTATGCGCAGTGCATCGCGGCGGCGGGTTGGGATCGCGACGCGCTCTCCTACGTCGCGTCGAAGCGGTTCGAGCGCTAGCTCAGGTGCGGCTGCGAGTCCTTCAGGACGCGTCCCCGCAGCCCGAAGGACTGACTCATGGAGCACATCAGCGGTTCGCTGTCGGCTATGATGCCGACCGACAGGCCGGCGCTGTCAGCCAGCGCGATCACTCCGTGCCTCGCCCTGGAGTTCAACTCGCGATCTGCTGGCATTGGACTGAGAACTCTTGAAGCATAGCTTCAATGTCTTCCGTAGCGGTTAGTTCGGGGAACGCCTCCGTAGGAGGTCTCAAAAGATACCCTTGGACCCCATGGATCCCGCGCTTGGGAGCGTCTCTCTTTACGCCGCCGCACACGAAGTCCAACATCTCTCTATCTTCAATTCCTTCAGCGATAACGTAGGCGCCGGTCGCATCGGCAATCGCGACGATGCCCGCAAGCACGCCCCGAGCATTTTTATCGGTGAGTGCTTTGACGACGACTTCGCGATCGATTTTGACGAACTCGAGCGCCAAGCGGCTCAAGATCTCCAGTCCGGAGTTGCCCGCCCCCGTATCGTCGAGCGCGAGCCGGAAGCCGCGCTTCTGCAAAGCGGTGGCCGCACTGATGACGGCCTCAACATGGGTGATCGATCGTTCTGTTAGCTCAATAACGACCCGTTCGGGTTTCAGGCCGGCCGCTCGAACCGTCTCGGCGAACTCCAGCGGGTCAAGCCGACCATGGTCGAGCGACTGCGGGGAGACGTTGATGAATAAGAGCGCATCATCGGGCAGCTCTCGGGCCCGGGCGAGGGCCGCCTCCCGGCAGACTGCATCCAACTCGTGTGCCCGTCCGATCCGCTCGGCTAGATCGAAGGCGTCTTGAGGACCCCCGAGGCCGTACTTGTGATGCGGCCGGGCCAGTGCTTCGTATGCTAAGACCTTGCATCGCTCGACATCCCAGATTGGTTGAAAAGCGACGCTCATCGATCGGTCCGCGATCATCTGCCGCAAGCTGTTTATTTTTGGCGCGGAGAGCAGCCACATGCCATCTAGCGAGACGTCGAAGGCGGTTACACTGTTACGGCCGGCGCGTTTCGCAGCGTACATTGCCGCGTCCGCTTGAGCTCGTAGCGTCTCCCCATCGCATTTCGAACCAGTTAAAGTTGCCAACCCTATGCTGACGGTGCTGGCGAACGGCAACGCTTGTACTTTGGCTCGAAGTCGCTCCATCAGTTCCTTAGCTTCCTCCAGCGACGTATGCGGAAGGATGACGGCGAACTCGTCACCGCCAACGCGGTAGCTGCGGTCTACCGCCCGGTGGGACCTGAGCAACGTGGCGAGTGCCGTGAGCACGCGATCGCCCTGGAGGTGGCCATCGCGATCATTGATTACCTTAAAATCGTCGATGTCGAGCAAAGCGAGCGATAGCGCCTCGCCGTACCGGTTTGCGCGCGATACTTCGCGATGGAAATCTTCTTGATACGCACGATGGTTTCCAATGCCGGTAAGATTGTCGATTAATGCCGCCTTCTCGACCTTTTGGAGTTCAGCTTGGTGCGTAGCTGTCAAGCGCCGCCGATATGTGCTCAATATCATGAGGAAGATACCGAGGCTAATGAGCCCGAGCGCCGAGAGGCAGCCGGTTACGGTCGTAGTCAGCCGTTGAGTTTTCGTAAGCATCTTTAGGGAACGCTCTGCAATCGTGGTCTGCGTCTTGGCGCGCTCGTCGACCGCTCGCTCGATGTGCCGGAACACGGGAGCAGCGACCCGGTGATCGATCGCGATAGCAAGCGCGGTATTGTGCCGATCAACGGCTTGAAAGACGTGTTTCGTTGCTGAGAGATATGCTTCATGAGCCCGCAGGATGTCGTCCGCTGCGGAACGGTCACGAGGGCTGCCGAGCACTTGTACGGTCTTCATGGCTTTCACCAGGGCGGCGGCACTGGCGCGGTGCGCGGCGAAGACTCCCCTGCCCGGCTCAAGCCGGTACTTGCGTTCCAACGACTGCTCGGCTGCGACCGCCTCTCGCGCGGCCCAAAAGTGATCGTTCAAGGATTCGGCCGTTTGCGCCAGACTCGACGCTTGGCTCGTCGCGCTTGAGGCCTCGAAAGCGTAGAGCGTCGAACCGATAAGCACCGTTACGAGTATGACGGAGACCACGCGGCTCCATATCGCGAGGCGCGTCAATCGAATCTCGTTGGCGTCGCGGAAGCGGCGCTCTTTTGCGTAAGCGAACGTGACATCGATCGCGTAACGCGGGTCCTCATGACGTAAACATCGGTTTTGGATCGCGCATGCTTAGGAACAGTGTCGAAAGTACGATCCGCTGTCGCGCTCAGGCGAGATACGGAAAGCGCCACGACGTGACGTCGGTCACTTCGTCCACATCTCAAAGTGCTCGTGGTCGCTAATGAACGGGGGCGGGGGATCGCGACGCGCTCTTGTCGCGTTGAAAGGATTCGCGCGCTAGCTCAACGGTGCTGCTGCCTACGCAGCCCGTTCAGGTTCGAAATAGCGCGCCGATTGATCGAGATTGAGAATTAGCCGGGCTGCTTCGGCTGTCACCCTAGCAGTTCCCGAGTTCGTTTACTTGAGGCCGGGCAGTCAAGTCCGGTGAAGTTTGCAATCCAGCCAAAACGATCGGCTGCCTCCTCCGGTGATTTGGCCACCACGGAAACGTTCAGGCGGTTTCCGATGACTTCGGCAATATCTCGAACACAATTCCCTCTTCAGCAACGCCTGAATCGAGCTCCAGCGCAACCTTTTTGGAGTGCGAGCGTAAAAATATGAGCAGCGTCAAGCCGGGGCTTGTTTCGCCATCAAAGTCGTTCGAGCGATTCTTTCATCTGTTCGGGTGAAGATTGTTGAACCAGCTCCCTCGGCGCTGGGCGCCTTCGCCTGTGCATCTTCCACTGTGAAGGCAGCGCGAACCGGTGACGGGTTGGTGGTGTTACAGTCGGCCGTGGGCTTTAATGTCGAGGTACGCGTCGATCGCGGCGACGGACAGGTGCGCCGCGGGGACGTCGATGGCTCGGATGCCGCGGGAGCGCAAGGCGGCGAGCGCTTTAGCGCGTTCGTCGGCGAGCCGCATGGCGACGACCGTGCGAAACGCGTCGCGCGCCGTCTGCGGCGGGTGGTCGAGGGCTGCGGCGATCGTAGCGTCGTTCATTAGGACGCATAGGACGAGATGGCGCGGCACGAGCAGCGAGAGGCCGGTGAGCACGGCCGACGAGGTGGCGGGATCGAGGATGTCGCTGAACAGCACGATCAGGCTGCGTTTAGCGTAGCGGCGACGTAATGCGGTGAAGGTCGTCTCGTAGTCGGCTTCCTCCAGACGCGGCTGCACGTCGTAGAGCGTTTGCGTCAGCGCGCGATAGTGCGCCGCACCGCGCCGCGGCGCGATATCGAGAATCGGATGCGCGGCAAAGGCGGCTAGGCCGACGTTATCGTCGGCACGCTGCGCGATGCGCGCGAGCGACAACGCGGCCGTCACCGCGTAGTCGAGTTTACGCTGCGCTCCCAGGCGCGCGCTCATCATCCGTCCGCAGTCGAGCGCGACGATCACGTTTTGGCTGCGCTCAACTTCGTACTGCGCGACCATCGTGCGGCCACGGTGCGCGGTCGCCTTCCAGTCGATCTCGCGAAACGCGTCGCCCGCTCCATACTCGCGCAGACTTTCGAATTCGGTGCCCGCGCCGCGGCGGCGCAGGCGGCGCAACCCCGCTTCGAGCAACGTCCGCCGCTCCGCCAGTTTTCCGCGGCCTTCGACGGCGGAAAGATCGGGAAAAATCCGCGCCTCTTCATGTGCGTCGACTCGGAAGCGGCGCCGCAGGAAACCGATGCGGTTTTCAGTCCAGACGTAGAACGGTCCAAGCGTAACCGCGCCGCGTTCGCGCGGCTCGATCGCAAGGGTCGCCGTGAAGCGAGCACCCGGTGCGACTCGCGCGAGCGTCTGCGTCGCGCCGAAAGCAAGCTTCGACAGCGGCGCTTCGATCAGGCCGACCCGCACGGCCAGCGGTGCACGGTTCTCGAGTACGTACGTGAGCCGCGCCGGCCGCCGCAGTGCAAGCGGAGGCAAAGCCCCACGCGCGATACGCAACGCCGAGCGTGACGGTCCAAGCGCGGCGTCGACCGCAACGAGCGCGACGAGAACGAGCAGTGCAGCGAAGAACAGCGGCAGCAGCACGGGCAGCACGCTCGCCAGGGCGAGCCCGAGCGCCAGGGCGAGCATTGCTTTCACGCCGCGCGCCGACAACCAGACGGCCGGAAAGGCCGGGCGCATCATGCGGTCGATGCCGTGCGCGCGACCTCTCTTGGAACTTCCACCGTCGCGAGAATTCGCTCGATGACGCGCTCGGCGGTGACGCCTTCGACTTCCGCTTCCGGCGCGACGAGCAGGCGGTGGGCGAGCACGAGCGCTGCCACCGACTTCACGTCGTCGGGCGTGGTGAAGTCGCGGCCTTCGATCGCCGCCGCCGCCTGCGCGGCGGTCTGTACGGCGAGCGCCGCGCGCGGGCTCGCGCCGAGGGCAAGGTCAGGCGAGCGTCGCGTGCGCGTGACGATCTGCCCGATGTACGTTTGCAGCGAGGCGGCGACGTAGAGCGCGCGCACTTCGCGTTGCGCCGCGAGGACGTCGGGTGGCGACGCGATGGGCGCCACGCCGGCAGCGGACAGATCGCGCGCATCAAAACCGGCCGCGCTGCGCGCAAGCAGCGCCGCCTCTTCCGCTTCACTCGGATAGCCGGTGCGCGCACGCACGAAGAAGCGGTCCAATTGCGCCTCGGGCAACGGGTAGGTGCCTTCGAACTCGACCGGATTCTGCGTCGCGCAGACGACGAAGAACTCCGGCAGCGGCTGACGCTCGCCGTCGATCGTCACCTGTCGTTCTTCCATCGCTTCGAGCAACGCCGCTTGCGTCTTGGGCGGCGTGCGGTTGATCTCGTCGGCCAACAGGATGCTCGTAAAGATCGGTCCGCGGCGCAGGCTGAAGGCCAGCGTCTGCGGATTGAAGACCGTCGTGCCCACGACGTCGGCCGGCATCAAATCGGGGGTGAATTGAATGCGCCGGAACGGCGCCGCCAGCAGCGCTGCGAAGGTGCGCACCAACAGCGTTTTCGCCGTCCCCGGCACGCCTTCGATCAAGATGTGGCCGCCGCCCAGTAGGGCGACCACAAATGCGTACGAGGCGCTCTCGTTGCCGACGATCACCCGCTCGACGTTCTCCTGTAAGCGGCGGGCCAGATCAGTAGCGAGGGCTGCCATGCGCAGCGTATTCCTTTCGAAGACGTTGGGCGAGCGCGACACCGTCGATGAAGCGGCGCTCGTCGCACGTCGGATCGGTGCACGTCTGTAACAGCAGGCGATAGGCTTTGCGGGCAGCGCCGGCATCGGGTTGTTCGAACGCGATTTCGGGCGGCACGTCGCCAGGCACTCCCGAGGCTCGCGCGACGACTTGGAGCGCCGAATGACCGGCCTCGCTGAGCGCATGGCTGAAAGCGCGGCCCCGCTGCAAGAGCGCTGCTACTGCGTCGATGAAATCGGTCGACGTGCCGTCGCCCTCGAGCGCGAGTTCGAGGGGCGGCCCGAGACGAATGCCCGCACCGGCGAGCGCGATCACGAATGCGAACGCGACAAGCGCCAGTGCAACAACGAACGCGCGCGGCACGATCTGCCACCAATGCTGTGCGGCGATGAACCCGTGCGGCGCTTCGTCGAAGCTGACGTACGCGCCGTGGCGGCGCGGCAACGCGAGGGCGACGGCCAGGCGCGCGTTATCGCCGCGCGCGATGCGTCCGTTGGTAAACGCCTCCTCATCGAGAGCTGCGATCACCGAACCGCGGCCCAGACGGTATGCAACGACGAGCGGGCCGCGCCCATCGTCGAGCAGCACGCGCACGCCGTGCCGCGGCAGGCGCCAGCGCCGGCCAAACGGTGCGACGAAGCGCGCGACCCCGGCGT
>JALYUD010000106.1 GCA_030853905.1 Vulcanimicrobiota bacterium | reverse complement strand
CTTCGCGGTCTCCCTCGCCCGCCGGCGCGGCAGCGTCGCGACCGCCGGTCACGAAGTCGCGACGACCTACGGCTTGCGCGCGCGCACGCGCACCGCGGTCATCAACGCCGCGATTCTGCCGCGCATGGAACGCACGTCGCGCTTAACGGTGAAGGCCGTTGCACAAGCGGGCATTCGCGCTCCGCTGATGATCATGCGCAGCGACGGTGGCGTCATGGATGCCGGCGAGGTCGCGCGGCGGCCGATCCTCACGATGCTGTCGGGGCCTGCCGCCGGCATCGCGGGCGCACTGCTGCACGAGAACGTTACCGACGGCATCTTCATCGAAGTCGGCGGCACGAGCGCCGACTGTTCGGTGATCCGCCGCGGTCAGCCGCAGATGCGTCCGGCGAAGATCGGCGGCCATCGCACGATGCTGCGCACCTTGGACGTGCGAACCTTGGCAATCGCCGGCGGCAGCATCCCGCGGATCGATCCGCATGGCCGAGGCAGCGTTGCCTTGCGCGACGTCGGTCCGCGCTCGGCTCACATCGCCGGACTCGGATACGCGTGCTTCACCGAAGCCGCGGCGCTGCAGGGTGCGCGGGTAACGACCCTCGCACCGCAGCCCTCCGATCCCGACGATTACATCGCATTGCGCCTGCGCGACGGAAACCGCGTCACCGTAACGCCGACATGCGCCGCGAACCTTCTCGGCTACGTGGCAGCCGGCGACTTCGCGCACGGCAGCGAGGCGAGCGCGCACGCCGCTTGCACTTGCATCGCAGCCCAGTTCGGCACATCGCCCGAAGCGCTCGCGACAGCCATCCTCGAACGCGCCGCCGACAAACTCGGTGCTGCGATCGACGAGCTCATCGCGGACTACGAACTCGGCCGCGCCGACGTCGAGCTCGTCGGCGGCGGCGGAGGGGCCGCAGCACTCGTCCCGTTCGCCGCAAAGCGGCTTGGATTCCGCCATCGCTTGGCGCGCGATGCGGAGGTTATTTCACCCCTCGGTGTTGCGCTCGCGCTCGTACGCGACGTCGTTGAACGGACGATCGTCGCTCCCAGCGCAGCCGACGTCGTACGCGTGCGGCGCGAGGCCTTCGAACGCGTGGTCGCCGCCGGCGCCGCCCCTGAGCTTGTCGACGTCACGATCGAAATCGATGCACGCCGCAATCTCGTGCGTGCGATCGCCTCCGGCGCAACGGCGGCAACAGGCGACCCCACGCGTGGGGCAATCTCCGGCGCTACGGACTGCGATGTGCGCAAGGCCGCTGCAGCACGGGCGCTGCATCGTGACTGTGCCGAAGTCGGCGAACTTGCCGCCGCCGGCGAGTTCACGTATTTTGGAACGCATCTGATGCGCGCGGCGCGTGCACGCGCGAGCGATGGCTGCGTCGTCGATGCGCGCGGAGTCGTGCGCCTTGTCGCGGCGCGAGCGCAGATTTCGGCCACGACGGCCGGAGGCTGCCGACGCGTCCTAGCCGCGCTCCTCGAAGAGACGACCAGCTTCGGCGATGTTGGTCGCGCGCTCCCCGACGTGCACCTCGCGTACGGCAAGCGTTTGGTCGATCTAGGAACGCTCGGCGAAGCCTCACATGTCCTCGCGCTGGCCGAGGAAGAATTACGCGGGCTCGATACCGACATCCCCGTCGTGATTATCGCTGCGCCCCGAAACGCTTAAAACAGCCGGCGCACGGAGACCGGCGTGGGTCGCCGGACAACCTCACGACGGTCTTTTCCTAACTTTTAGGAACGTTCAGTTAGGCGGCCGTCCCGGTGCTCGGACGCGACGCCGGCTTTTTCCACGACGGCACGGCGGCGAGGGCGAAGCGCGCGGCGTTGGGCAGCAGCGATGGTTTGATCAGATCGGACGGCATCGCACTCATGTAGTACTCGTGGCCGCGAACGCACGAAGCGAGGAACGAGCGCCATGTGACGTCTTCGAACAGCGCGAACGCGCCTTCGGCTCCGAAGCCGACGCCCTGCATCCGCTTTTTCTCATCACCGCGCGGCGCGAAGGTCGTGGCGATCCGCTTCACTGCTCGAACGTAGCCCAGCGCCGTCGCCCCGGCTTGCAACGGCCGCCAGCCGCGCCGCCGTCGAATCCGCTCGTAGGCGATCCAGTTGACGAAAAAGGTAACGTGGCGCGCTTCTTCGAGCAGCACGATCTCGAAGACATCGGTCAGTTCGGGTACGAACAATTGGATTTGTTGCGCCAGTCCGAAGATGCCGAAGCCGAAAAACGAGTCGATGCATTCTTCGTATCCGAAGTCGATGAAGTGCCGTTGGGTCGCGGGAGAGCGTGATATCGCTTTATCGGGGACCTCGATAGTGTACCGCGTCAGCATTTCCGCAAGCAGATTGGCATGCCGCGTCTCCTCAACACCCTGCAGCGCGAGGGCACGCTTGATCAACGGGTCTTCGACTCCCCTCGCAAACGCCGTCACCATATATCCCGCGTTCCGTTCGGCTGCGAGCGCAACGCTCCAAAAGGGGATCGAACGGAGACGATCGATCGACCGCTCGTCGAGGACCGGCCAGGGCAGGTCTGCGGGTTCGAAAGGCCGATGCGTGTCGAGGAAAGTCTGACAGAAGAGGGTTTTGTGGGCTTGCGAGCCGTCGTTCATGCTTCTCCATCTCGAAAGGCGTTGTGTAAGTCCTTTAACGCCGACGCAGCGACTGTGCTCGCCGTCACGCTCGGCATTGCGACGTTTATCTTCCATTTTGCGAACGCGGGAAAGTATGGCTATCAGCGCGACGAGCTGTATTTCATCAGTTGTGCGCGCCACCTTGCCTGGGGGTACGTCGACCAGCCTCCGCTGATCGCGGTCGTCGCTAAGATCGTCCTGTGGCTCTTGGGCGACTCCCTGTACGCTCTTCGTCTTCTACCCGCACTGGCCGCTTCGTTCACGGTCGTGTTGACCGGCGCTCTGGCGCGACGGTTAGGCGCCGATGCTTTCGCGATGGGCCTGGCGATGCTCGCGCTCGCACTTGCCCCGTTCTATCTCGCCGTCGGGAACCTCTTGACGATGAACGCCTTCGAGCCGCTGCTGTGGCTTGGAACGGCCTATCTCTTCCTGCGCGCCGACGAGGAAAACCGCCGGCCGCTTTGGCTCGCGCTCGGCGTGGTGGCGGGGCTGGGGCTGATCAACAAGTACTCGATGTTTTTCTTTCTCGGCTCGAGCGCCGTCGCGATCGCGCTGACCTCCGCTCGCCGCTCCATGCGGCGTCCCGGCTTCTTCGCCGCGGCGGCAATTGCGCTCGCGATCGTCGCGCCGACTCTGCTCTGGCAGGCGCAGCACCAGTGGCCGCAGTTGCAGCTCTTGCACGATGCCGCCGCTCGCAAGAACGTCACCGTTGGCCCCCTCGAGTTTTACGCGCAGCAATTCCTCATGATGAACCCACTGACGGCGCCGCTTTGGCTCGCTGGGCTGTTCGCGTTACTGTTCGCAGGCTCCGAGCGCCAGTTGCGCTGGTACGGGATTGCGTACGTCGTTCTCTCGCTGCTCTACGTCGCATTGGGCGCGAAAGTGTATTACTTAGCGCCGATCTACCCTGTGCTCTACGCCGCCGGCACGCCGCTCGTTACCACCTGGTTGGCCCGATCGCGCGCGCTGCAGGTCGCGTACCCCCCTTTGGTATTCGTCGCCGGTTTGGCGATTGCGCCGGAAGCGTTCCCGCTCTTGCCGCTCGGAACGTTCCTCCGCTACGAACACATTTTCGACGTACGCGGCATCAAGATGGAGCGCCACCCCGAAGGTGCGGTGCCGCAGCAATTCGCCGATCAACTCGGCTGGAAGACACTGGTCGCGACCTTAGCGCGCGCGTACGATCGCCTGTCGCCGCAACAACGCCGGGAAGCGGTCATCTTTACGCATGACTACGGACAAGCGTCCGCCGTCGACTTCTTCGGCGCGCGCTACGGTATTCCGCACGCGATCAGCGGCCACAACAACTACTACCTCTGGGGAACGGGCGGCGCGGCGGGCAACGTCGTTCTCTCCGTCGGCGTTCCCCTCACAAAGCTGCGTACGGAATTTCGCAACATCCGCCAGGTCGGACTCTATCATGACCCCTACGTGCTACCGGATTTCAACAACCTTCCGATCTACCTTTGCACACATCCCGTTGAGCCGCTCGCAGCTTGGTGGCCCGCGGCGAAGCACTACATTTAGAGAAAAACCTGCGTTTCGAGCACGGGCCCGGCGGCGGGCATCCGGACAGTACGTCCGAAGGATACGGCGCTTGGAACGTTTCGACGTGCTTGTCATCGGCGGCGGTAATGCGGGTTGCGCCGCTGCTCTTGCGGCGGCGCGGCATGGGGCTCGGACGTTGCTCGTCGAGCGATATGGGTTTCTCGGCGGAACGGCGACGGCGGCGATGGTCGGGCCGTGGATGACGTTTCATTCCGGCACGGAGCGGATCGTCGGGGGCATCGCGCAGGAGATTGTCGAGCGGCTTGTCGCTCGCGGCGGATCGCCTGGGCATATCGTCGATGCCTCCGATTACGTTGCGACGATCACGCCGTTCGATCCCGAAATGCACAAGGCGTTACTCTTCGAGATGATGCGCGAAAGCG
Organism: Vulcanimicrobiota bacterium; assembly: GCA_030853905.1. GTDB lineage: Bacteria > Vulcanimicrobiota > Vulcanimicrobiia > Vulcanimicrobiales > Vulcanimicrobiaceae > Nyctobacter. The sequence goes on along the minus strand of JALYUD010000106.1, from coordinate 12,228 downwards.
GCGTGCGGCTATTGCTGCACGCGTATTTTCTCGACGCAATCACCGGCACTGCGTCGAGCGGCGACGGTGGTGCTCACGCCACGTCGGTCACCGGCGCGCGCGTGGCAACGGTCGGCGGCCTGCGCGAATACGTGGCGACGGTAACGATCGATGCCTCGGCGGACGCCTACGTCGCGGCTTCCGCCGGCGTTACGGTGCAACAGGGCGATGCGCGGGGGCGCGTGCAGCCGGCGAGCTTGATGTTCCGCCTCTCCCACGTCGACCTCGCCGAGACGGCGCGATATCTGCGCGAGAACGAGAGCGAGATGCGCACGAGCTTGCCGCCCGAGGCACGCGATGCGTCGGCGCTGAGCGCCGTCGCGGGGCTTCACGCGCTTTGGAAGCGGGCGCGCGAGCGCGGCGATATCGACATTCCGCGTGAACTCGTTTCATTTTTCATTTCGCCGTATCCCGACGAGGTGACCGTCAACATGTCGCGCGTGACCGGCATCGATCCGCTCGATCCCGACGACCTCACGCGCGCCGAAGTCGAGGCGCGCGCCCAAGTGATGGCGCTCTTGGGGTTCTTTCGGCGCGACGTTCCGGGATTCGCAAATGCGCGCATCGCAGCGACCGGCACGCAGATCGGCATTCGGGAGTCCCGGCGCATCGTCGGCCTCTACACGCTGACGGGCGACGACGTTTTACAAGCGCGCGCTTTTGAAGACGCGGTCGCGCGCAGCGCGTATCCGATTGACATCCACAATCCGGCGGGAGCAGGCACGACGACTTTCCGGTTGCCGCCCGGGGCGAGCTACGAGATTCCGTATCGGTGCTTAGTCCCTGCAGAAGTCGACGGACTGCTCGTTGCGGGCCGTTGCATCTCGACGACGCATGAAGCGCTCGCGTCGACGCGGCTGACGCCGACGGTGATGACGCTCGGTCAGGCCGCCGGCACCTCGGCGGCACAATGCGTCGCCACAGGTCGTTGTCCACGCGACATCGACGTGCCGGCATTGCGGGCAATGCTTACTCGCGACGGCGTCGATCTGCGGCGCCCGACGACCATGAGCGCGTGAGTTGAAGACTGGCCCGGCTACGGTGCTGAGCGTGCCTAAACGCTATGGTACGGCATGAACCAGCCGCGCATCGAGATTACGGAGCTCGGCAGCTGGGGTGCCGTCGAACTGTTGGCGGAGTACGATGGAGAGGACGATGTCATCCGCGTGAACGCGCGCGTCGTCGAGCGCGTGCAGGCAGCGGCGGGCGACCTTGCGGCGGCGCGTTTCATCGCTTGCGCGATAGCGCACGAACGCCACCATCGCGCCCACCCCTACGCGAGCGAGCAGGAAGCGCGGAGCTACGCCGCTGCGGCAAGCGGGTTCGATGCAGCGGCGTTGGCGGCGCTGCTGACGACATCGCGGGAGAGCGGCGGAGCGGACGCGTGAACGTGTTCGTCGGTGGTGTCGACGGCGGTCAAACGTCGACCAACGCCGCAATCGCCGACGGGAACGGGCGAATTCTTGGCCGCGGCGATGGGCCGGCCGCCGATCTCGTCGGAGAGCACCGTAACTCCGACCGTCAGCGCGCCGCGATCGCGCAGGCGCTCGAAGCCGCTATGAGCGCCGCCGGACTGTCTTCCGACACGCGGTTGGCCGCCGTGGTCGTCGGATTGACCGGCCATGACGGCGATCCGCGCAGCGCCCCGGGCCTAGCACCGTCTGCCGACGCGGTCGCCATCGTCCACGATGCGGTGATCGCGCACGCCGGAGCGTTCGGAGGTGAAGCCGGAATCGTCGTGCTGGCGGGGACCGGAAGCGTCGCGCTCGGCAACGCGGCGCCCGGTGAACCCTACGTTCGAGCCGGTGGATGGGGCTATTTCTTCGGCGATCACGGTGGCGCACTCGGCATTGCACGCGAAGCGATCGCTTGGGCGATGCAAGACGCCGACCGCGGCGAAGCTTCGCAACTCGGGGCGGCGGCGCTGCGCTTCTTCGGAGCGTCTGATCTGCATGCGATCCAACACGCTTTTGCGAGTGGCGAGTTGAGCCGTCCCGCGCTCGCCGCTTTCGCCGCACACGCACTGGCGATGGCGCCGACTGAGCGGCCCTCCATGCCCATGCAGGCATGGTTTTTGCGTAGCGTTGCCGTCAGAGCCCTGACTGAACTGGCTTGGGCTATCGACGATAGGTTACCGGCGGTGCCGGTGCGGCGCGTCTCGTATAGCGGAGGTGTCTTCCGTAATGAGGGACTGCTGCGTACGTTCCGCTCCGTCGTTGCAAACGGTATGCGGCCGCCCTCGAAAAAACGGGGCGATTCTGCGATAGAAACGCTACCGACCGTCGTGTCGCCCTTAGGCGACAGGAACGGGTTCGCGGCAGAGTCCTTGCGGAAGACCGTGGCGTTTGAACCGCTGGGCGACCCCCTAGACGGCGCGCTTTTGCTGGCACGCGGGCTCGCAGAAGGCAAGCCGGTCGCAGGTTGGGCCGCCGTTGGCTGATACACGCGCGGTGCTGGAGCGTTTACGCGGCGGCCTGATCGTCTCGGTTCAAGCTGAAGCCGATTCGGTGCTGGCCGCACCGGCGACGATTGCTCTGCTCGGGCGATGCGCCGCGGCCAACGGCGCCGTCGGGCTCCGCATCGAAGGCGCGCCGAACATCGCGGCGACGCGCGCCGCCGTCGACCTTCCGCTGATCGGCATCGTCAAGCGCCGCCATGTGGGCTTCGAACCCTACATCACGTCGACATTTGCCGAGATTGCCGAGGTCGCGCAAGCGCGTGCCGACATCGTCGCCTTCGATGCGACGCGCCGCGCGCGTCCGGACGGGCACGACGCAGCTTCGCTCATCGCGGAAATTCAGCGGCGGGGCCTGCTCGCGATGGCCGACTGCGCGGACGAAGCCGACGCTGCCGAAGCGGTTGCAGCCGGCGCGGATATCGTCGCGACGACCTTGGCCGGCTACACCCCGGCGACGCACGGTCGCCCGCTTCCCGCGCTCGACCTCGTTTCCGCCTTCGCAGTTCACCCCTTTGTCGTATGCGAAGGCGGCATCAGCGATCCGCGCCAAGCGACCACCGCGTTTGCAGCCGGCGCCGCTGCCGTCGTCGTCGGTACCGCGATAACAAACGTCGACGCACTCGTCCGCCGCTTCTCAAACGCCACGCCACTGAGCGGAAATACACGTAGCGTATGAGCAATGGTCTTCTCCGATGAGCGATCGAAGCACCACTGTCCCGGCCGTCTTCGTTCCCGAAGCGTAAATGATGTCGTCATTCATAGGCCGCTTCTAGCCTAAAGTCAAAGACGGAGCTTTGTACTTTTCGGTATAAGAAACGTACGCGCTGCGTAGCAGCGCGTTTTTGAAGGAGCATCCTTGGCACAGTCTACGGCGCGCCGTAAGGTGAGCCTGGGCCCCGGGTTTTGGCCGGTCACGATCGGTTTGACGATCGTCAATATCGTCATCACCTATATCATCGCGGTGTTCCCATTCCAGAACTACGTGCCCGAACTGGGCGCACCGGCGGGCGACATCGATACGCTGTTCCGCTTCATGAGCGTCTTCGGCAATGCGATCTTCGTCTATGTGATCGGCTACCTGGTCTACTTTTCGATCGTCTGGCGGCAACGCCGCAGCGACGGGCCGGATGCGATCGGCGTCCAGATCCACGACGTGCCGAAGCTCGAGTTCTGGTGGACCGTCATCCCGAGCTTGATCATCCTGACGATCGCGATCTTCTCGGTGCGCATTTGGGCCAGCATGCAGAACACGCCGGGCGACGTGCTGACGATGGAAGCGATCGGTCATCAATTCCGCTTTGAATTCCGCTATCCCAAACTGAAGCAGTCGGTCTACGACAGCATGCACGTCCCCGTCGACACGCCGGTGACCTTGCACGTGACCTCCGCCGACGTGATCCACTCGTTCTGGTCGCCCGCATTGCGCATCAAAGCCGACATGGTTCCCGGACTCGTCCAGACTCTACGTTTCACGCCGGAGCACATCGGCAAATACCGCATCATCTGCACCGAGTTCTGCGGCACGCAGCACGCCAACATGGCGGCAGCGTTTTACGTCGATTCGCAACAAGGGTTCGGTCGATGGCTTTCCGCGCAGGCCAAGCAGCAAGGCCAGCCCAGCGGCTCGATCGCGCTCGCTTCAGGTCAGACCGCCGCCGGCCAGGCGCTCTTCGGGCAAAAATGCTCGACCTGTCACAGCACGGGACCGTTCTCGCAACGGATCGTCGGACCGGGGCTCGGGCATCTTTTCAACGATCCGGCGCATCCCGATCTCGTGACCGGTGAGAAAGCTAGTCCGGCCGCCATCTCGCACATCTTGATCAACGGCTACTCCGGCCCAATCGGGACGATGCCAAACCGGCAAGCGAATTCGCTCACCAACCAAGACATCGCAAACCTCGTCGCCTATCTCACCAGCCTCAGTCAGAAGAGGTAGTCAGCATGGAAACCGCATGGCAATAGCCGCGCACGCCGGGTCTCTCGGCGCCGACACGCACGATCACATCCACCCCGAGCCGCAGGGGTTCATCAGGAAGTACGTCTTTTCGCTGGACGCCAAAGTGATTGGCATTCAGTACATGGTGACGGCGTTCTTGTTTTTCCTGATCTCCGGCCTGCTGGCCGAGGTCGTGCGGACGCAGCTCCTGGTGCCGCAAGGCGCGATCCTCTCGAACGACACCTACAACGGCGTTTACTCCCTTCACGGCTCGTCGATGGTGTGGATGGTCATCATCCCGATGATGACCGGCGCCTTCGGGAACTTCGTGATGCCGCTGCAGATCGGTGCACGCGACGTCGCCTTCCCCTGGCTGAATCTGATCAGCTTCTGGCTCTTTCCGATCTCCGCCGTCATCTTGTTCTCATCGTTTTTGATCGGCGCGCCGGACGCGGGTTGGACGGAGTATCCGCCGATCTCCGTACAGGGACCGGCGGGAACGTCGCTGTGGTGCATCGCGATCTTCACGATCGGGATCAGTTCGACGATGACCGGGCTCAACTTCATGGTGACGATCATCAAGATGCGCGCGCCCGGCATGACGTTCACCCGCATGCCGCTCTTCGTGTGGGCCTCGCTTGCGACTGCGCTGCTCAACATGGTTGCGACCGCCGCGCTGTCGGCCGCGACGGCGGCGCTGTTCATGGAGCGCCAGTTCAACATCCCGTTCTACGACCCGACGCGCGGCGGCAGCCCGCTGCTGTGGCAGCACATGTTCTGGTTCTACTCGCATCCCGCCGTCTACATCATGATCTTGCCGGGCTTTGGAATCGTCTCCGAAGTGTTCCCGACGTTCGCCCGCAAGCCGATCTTCGGCTACAAGATGATCGCCTTCTCGTCAATCGCGATCGCGCTGCTCGGCTTCATGGTCTGGGCACACCACATGTTCACCTCGGGCATGGCGCCGTGGCTGGCGCTCCCGTTCATGATCCTGACGATGGTGATCGCCGTACCGACGGGCATCAAGATATTCTCGTGGCTTGCCACTTTATGGGGCGGCAAAATCCACTACCATCCGGCGATGCTGTTCGCGCTCGGCTTCATCGCCACGTTCACCTTCGGCGGCATCACCGGCGTCTTCTTGAGTTCGGTGCCGTTCGACTACGATGCGCACGGGACGTACTTCATCGTCGGCCACATTCACTATGTGCTCTTCGGCGGTTCGGTCTTCGCCCTCTATTCAGGCATCTATTACTGGTGGCCGAAGATCACCGGGCGCATGATGAGCAACAAGCTCGGCGTCATCCACTTCTGGCTGACGTTCGTCGCCTTCAACGTGACGTTCTTACCGATGCACTGGCTCGGGCTGATGGGCATGCCGCGGCGCGTCGCCCAGTACCGGCCTGAATTCCAATTCTGGAACGACGTCGCGTCAATCGGCTCGTTCGTGCTCGCGGCGTCGACCTTGATCTTCCTGTACAACATCTTGCACAGCTTGATGCGCGGCAAGCGTGCGTCGGCGAACCCGTGGAACGCTCGCACCTTGGAATGGACGATCAGTTCGCCACCGCCGTATTACAACTTCCGCACGATTCCAGCGGTTCTCAAGAACCCGTACGAGTTCGGCGAGCCGCTGCCATACATCGGGCTCGACCCCGAAGAACCACCCGGCGCCCATCCGCCCGCCGGCGGTTCTCCGCTACCGGCCCACGCGTGAAGTCCTAGCATGGCCGTTGCAAGTTCGTTCAATGCCAGCCATGAGGCGATCGTCGTCCGCTACAACAGCGTCGACCGCGCCTATGCGGAGCAGCGCGACATCCGGCTGCTCGGGTTCGTGCTGTTCCTCGTGTCCGACGTCGTCATCTTCTCGGCGTTCATCTTCGCTTATCTGTACCTGCGCAATTCAGTGCCGAATTGGCCGCCGATCACCAAGACCGGGCACCAGCTGCCGCGCTTCGACGTTGCCTACGCCGCGATCAACTCGACCCTGCTCTTCGGTTCGGGCGCTACGATGCACTTCGCGATGGAAAGTTGGAAGCGGCTGAACAAGCCGGCATTCAATCTCTGGCTGCTGGCAACGATCGCTCTCGGCATCGCCTTCTTGGGCGGCCAGGGCTACGAGTATCACAACGCGCAAGTTACCTGGGCCGGTTCGACGTGGGGTGCGAGTTTCTTCACGTTGACGGGCTTGCACGGCTTCCACGTCTTCATCGGCATCATCTACCTTTGCACGCTCTACATCCAGGCCAACCGCGGCGTCTACACCGGCTCGAAGTACTTCGGCTTGACGGCGGGGACGCTGTACTGGCACTTCGTCGACGTCATCTGGGTCGCACTTTTCTTCCTGTTCTATCTCTGGTAGGGAGCTACATATGGAAGGCGCAGCCGGCGCATCCGCCTCGATCGAAAAGGGAATCGCTTTCGTACTGGCGATCGTCGTCGGCGGCACGACGTCGTTTCAACTCGTGAAGGACTGGCGTTCGACCGGCCTCGACAACCAAGTGACGAAACTGCTGCTGGGCCTCATGGCCTTCGGCTGCATCCTCGTGATCCTCGCCGCCGTCGGCGTTCTCGGAGGGGTATAGCGCGCGTGCGACGACGAAACATCGCTTTCGCCGCACTCATCGCTATCGGAAGGACGGCCCACTGATGCACGATATTTACGACGAACGGGGCGTCCCGATCTCATCGGGCATTCCGCCGCTCGTCGTCGCCGCCGCGATCGTGGGCGTGATCGTCATTTTCACGATGCTGACGTTGGTTTTCGTAAACAGCGCTTTCGGCCACGCATGGCCCGCCTCAACCTCGACAACGATTAAGCTTCCGTAACCCCGCTCGCGTCGGCGACGCCATCGAAGCAGACACTCTATCGCGGACTTCGGCGAGTTTGCGTTCGTCGCGAACCAGCAGGCCGAATGCCGCGCCCGCCCGGGGGCGGCCCTCGGCAAGTTCGAAGATCGCCAGAAATTGATGTCCCCGCCGTCTGCACCGGACGACGCTATAATTTCGTCCCTTCCGAACGAACGGGCGACGACATGGAGAGCGGATGGGGCGGTTCGACAGCCTTTCTCGTGCAAGGATAACGAATGTTTCTAATTCTCGGCTTGCTCTTTTCGATGCGGCAGATTCTCAGTTTTCCGATGCCGATGACGCTCGTTTCGAGCACCGCCGGTACCAGCGTCGCGTACGTCCTCGATGAAAGCGGCGTTCGGAGCGTGTGGTTCGCGCGCGCTCCGGAATATGCGCCGCGGCGGCTGTGGAGTTCGGGTTCCGACGACGGTCAGGAGATTACGAACCTCAGCATTTCCCGGGACGGAAAGTACGTCGTCTATGTGCGCGGCGGCGATCACGATGCGAATTGGACGCAGCATCCCTGGCCCGATCCCGATTCGAGTTCCAAAGAGCAGGAGATGAACGTCGTCGCGCTCCCAACGGACGCCGGCGCGGCACCCAAAGCGCTCGGCGCAGGGGATGCACCCGCGATATCTCCGGACGGCACGCGCGTCGCGTTCGTGCACGACCCCGACGACGCCGTCTGGTCGGCTCCGCTCGACGGCAGCAAGGCGGCGTCGCGGTTGTTCTTCGACCGGGGAAAAGATAGCGAGCTCCAGTGGTCGCCCGACGGCAAGGCGCTCGCCTTTACCTCTGACCGCGACGATCATTCGTTCATCGGCGTCTATCGCGACGATGCGACGCCGCTCGAGTATCTGGCGCCGTCGACCTCACGTGATTTTTCGCCGCAGTGGTCGCCCGACGGCGCGCGCCTTGCTTACGTCCGCATCGCGGGCTCGGGTGGACCGCCGCAAGATCCACTCACGCGGCACCCGACGCCCTGGGCGATTTGGGTCGCCACGGCCGATGGGCGCGGCCGGCAAGCATGGGACAGCGGCAATTCGCTGCGCGACTCGCTTCCGGAGATCAATGGACCACAGTTGCATTGGGTCGCTGGCGACCGGCTGATGTTCATCTCCGAAGCGACGAACTGGCCGCACGTCTACGTCGTTGCGGCAAACGGCGGCGCCGCGCAGTTGCTGACCCCCGGTAACTTCATGGTCGAGGACGCCGCGCTTTCGCCGGATTTGCGGACGTTGTACTACACGGCGAACACCGGCAACACCGCCGGTGACGACGATCGGCGCCACATCTTCCACGTGTCGGTCGACGGCGGCGCGCCGCTCGACGTGACGAGCGGCCGCAACAGCGAGTGGTCGCCCGCCGCGACGAGCGACGGCGTCGCCTACATGCAAGCCGGAGCCAAAGCGCCGATGACGATCGCCGAAAACGGCCGCACACTCGACGCCGATCAAGTTCCCGCGGATTTCCCCACGTCGCAACTCGTCGTGCCGCGCGAGGTCTCGTTCCGTGCGAGCGACGGGACGCTCGTGCACGGCCAGATATTCGACGCGCCGGGAGGCGCCGCTAAAAAGCCGGCCGTCATCTTCGTTCACGGGGGCCCGCCGCGCCAGATGTTGCTGACGTGGCATTACTTCGACTACTACTCGTACGCCTACGGAACGAACCAGTATCTCGCCAGTCGCGGCTTCATCGTGCTTTCAGTCAACTATCGCTTGGGGATCGGCTACGGCCACGACTTTCATCATCCGCCGCACGCCGGTCCCGCCGGCGCGGCCGAATACAAAGATGTCCTAGCAGCTGCGCACGATCTGCTTGCTAATCAGCGGGTCGATCGCACGCGCATCGGCATCTGGGGCGGTTCTTACGGCGGCTATCTGACCGCGCTCGCGCTGGCCAAGAACTCCGACATCTTTAAAGCCGGCGTCGATTTCCACGGCGTTCACGATTGGACGATGTTTCCGCAGTGGTTCGACCCGCCGGTGCAACGCTACCAGACGTACGACCGCAAGAAGTTCCTGCGCACGGCGTGGCTGTCATCGCCGGACGCCTACATTGCCACGTGGCATTCCCCGGTGCTGTTGATTCAAGGCGACGACGACCGCAACGTGCCGTTTCACCAGATGGTCGATCTCGTGCAGCGCTTGAGCTTGGCGCACGTCCCTTTTGAACAACTCGTCATCCCCAACGACATCCACGGCTTTCTCCGTTGGCAATCGTGGCTCGACGCCGACCAAGCCACGGCCGACTACCTACAGAATCATCTCATGCGCTGAACTTCGTGGTCTGCGCGGTCAAGAATGGCCGGGGGCGATGCCGACTCCGGCGAAGCTGAGTGATTCGGGTAGGGCGCCGGTGGAACGGCCGTCGATGCGGTGGATGCCGCCGTAGTAGCTGAACTCGATCAGGGCCGGGCGGAAACTGTCCGGCAACGGAATCGCGCCTAAGCTCGGCCATTCCGCGACAGTGCGCCGCTCCTCATTCAAGACGGCGACGTAACCGTTCGAATCGAGCTCGGTCTTGCGGTCCGGCTTGCGATAGCGGACGTATCCGTCGACGATGAAGATCGGCGAGAATGTTTGCAGGAGGGCACGCAGCGGTGCAACGAGCAGGGCCACCGTATAAATGAGGAAGGCAAGCGCGGCGAGTCCGAAGATCGGCGCGATAATGATTGCCGACTCCCTCCGCGTCATCGGTTGAACGCGAGGCGGAACATATTCTGCTTGATGATCTGCGAGAGATCGTAGTTCGTAGGTTGGACCACCGGCCGGTGGCGGCGGCGAACCGTGCGGAAGGGGCAGGAAGATGAGAGCCACGGTAAGCGCGCCGAAGACGGCGAAGCAGATGAGCGGTTCGATGGCGAGTAACAAACGGCGCAATAAGCCGGTCAGGACGATCTTTCGCTCGGCGCGCGTCCAGGGACGGCGTACGAGCGAACCGATGCCGCACAAATCGCTGCTCGTCATATTTGCGTTTTCTGCGCGCACGGTCGCCCTCCTCGGCTGCCTCGGACTCGTCTTACTGTTCGCCGGGCGTTCGGCGGACGCACATGAGACATCGCTCCGCGGCCTGATTTTAGCGGTCTTACCCGTTCGCAATGAGGTCGTCGTTCGCTACGACGGGTTCCTGGCCGGGTTCCCCGCGCAGGCTACGAGAACCGCGCATCCGTCGCAAAGCGCGACGTTCAGGGTCGAGCCCGGCTCGGCGCTGCGCGCGCTCAAGCCCGGCTCCGAAGTCGCCGCGACGGTCGATCTCGACACGAAGCCGTGGACGTTGCGAGGCGTGCGGGCCACGGGGGTGCGCGTCGCGCTGAGCGGACAGAGCGCACCGGTCGCCGATCTCTCCGGCGTTTTGCGCGACGTGCACCACGTCAGCATCGGCGAATTCGTTCCCGAAACGCGCTTCCTTGACCAACGTGGCCGACGTTTTTCGCTGCGAAATCTGCGCGGGCAAACGATCGTGATGGCGTTCATCTACACGCGTTGCCACGACGCTCGCGAATGCCCGTTGATCTCGGCCAAGTTTCTGCGCTTGCAAGAACGACTGCACGGCCAGCCGGTACACTTGGTCGAAGTGAGCCTCGACCCGGCCTACGACACCTCTGCGGTACTGGCGCGTTACGGCCGCACGTTCGGCGCCGATCCGGCGCGTTGGTCGCTTCTCACCGGCGATCCGGACAAGGTGCTCGACTTCGCGGCGCAATTTGACGTCACTGCGTTTCCCGACCAACGCATCGGGCTGATTCATCCGGAGCGTACGGTCGTAATCGATCAGTACGGGACGATCCGCGAATTGATCGACGAATCGTCCTGGTCGCCGGACGAATTGATCGCTACGGTCGACCACGACCGTCGGCTCGCTGCCAATCCATTCGAACGCTTCAACTTGTGGCTGTCCTCGGCCGCCGTCGCCGTCTGCGGCAACTCGGTCGCGAGCTTCTCGGGTTTCACCGATCTCCTGACGGTCATCGCCATCCTGGCCTTCTTCACGTTCCTCTTCTGGCGCGTCGGCCGCGCCATCCACCGCAGCGCGACGTAAACAAGCGCAGCACTTCCGCGCGGCCTAGAAGCGAATCGGTCAGAAGCGCCTTGGAGCCCGACAGGCGACGCTCGTCCGTGTCGGACGTATGGCGGGCGGCTTGCGGCGAAGCCGCAAACGCGAGGATTCAACGCAGTTGAATCCTCTAGTGAACGGTGATGTCGCCGCTGCTCGAGGTGAGGTCGACCGGTATCGTGCCGTTCGGCGTGAGCTTGGCGTTGTTTGCCACGTCGCCTGAAGCGGTCGAGGTGTGGAGGGCGCCGTGGAAGCTTGACGGCACGGTGAGGTCGATGTCGCCGCTGGTGCTGTGCATCGCGAGCGAAGAGCCGGACCAGTTTGCGCCGAGCGTGGCTGTGAGATCTCCGCTCGTCGAAGTCGACGATAACGATCCGCCGGGGTCGCGCACGTGCACGTCGCCGCTGGTCGTGTCGGTTCGCACGGTGCCGGCGGCTTGGCGTACGATCACGTCTCCCGACGACGTTCTGATCGCGACCGCCGCTTTGGCGCGATCGACGGTAACGTCGCCGCTCGAGGTCTGCACGTCGAGCGGAGCGCTTTGATCCGCGGCGCTTAAGTCGCCGGACGTCGAGACGACCGCCAGCGCCGCGACGCGCGGTACGCTCACAATAACGTGCGCATCGGTAAAGTTCACGAACTCAAACCGACCCGACGGAACCTCGATCGCCACGATGCGACGATTGCCGGACTGTTGCATCGTCACGTGGACGCCGTCGACTTGGGCGCGACTCGAGCCGCGGAACGTACCGTGAACGTGCAGCGTGGTACCGGAGCCCGGGACGAGCGAAACGTCGACCGACGACGAGCGAATCGCGAGTTGCGCGTCCGGCGCGACGTCGAACGATCGATCGACCAGCCGCGAGTACCGTCCGCCCCCAAACCAGCC
>JALYUD010000079.1 GCA_030853905.1 Vulcanimicrobiota bacterium | reverse complement strand
TTCCGCCGCCGCCCGGCATGCCGCCGCCGGCGCCGTTTTGATTCTTCGGTTCGGGCTTGTCGGCGATCAGCGTCTCCGTCGTCAGGATCAGCGAACCGATCGAGGCGGCGTTTTGCAGGGCCGAGCGCGTCACCTTGAACGGCTCGACGATGCCCGCGCCGATCATGTCGACGAGGTCGCCGGACATTGCATCGAAGCCTTGGCCCGGCTTGGACGCCTTGACGCGCTGCACTTCAACGGATCCCTCGTAGCCCGCGTTTTCCGCGATCTGACGAAGCGGCTCTTCGAGCGCGCGTCGCACGATGTCGACGCCGATCTTCTCTTCATGCGCCGTATTCGCGCTGCCGTTGGTCGAGGGCGGATTGTACACGTCGAGCACCTTGAGCGCGTGCACGAGCGAGGAGCCACCGCCGGGGATCATGCCTTCCTGAACGGCCGCGCGGGTCGCCGAGAGGGCATCTTCGATGCGGTGCTTTTTCTCCTTGAGTTCGGTCTCGGTCGCCGCACCGACTTGGATGACGGCGACGCCGCCCGAGAGTTTGGCGAGACGCTCTTGCAGCTTCTCGCGATCGAAGTCGCTGTCGGTGTCTTCGACTTGGCGCTTGATCATCTCGATGCGACCCTTGATCTGGTCGGGCTTGCCCTTGCCGTCGACGATCGTCGTCTCTTCCTTGGTGATCTTGACCGTCTTGGCCTGACCGAGCATGTCGGGCGTGACCTTGTCGAGCTTGAGGCCGAGCTCTTCGCTCACGACGGTCGCACCGGTCAGGGTCGCGATGTCCTTGAGCATCTCTTTGCGGCGGTCGCCGAAGCCCGGCGCCTTGACGGCGACGGTCGTGAACGTGCCGCGCAGTTTGTTGACGACGAGGGTCGCGAGCGCTTCGCCTTCGACGTCCTCGGCGATCAGCACGAGCGGCTTCTGCATCTGCACGATCTTCTCGAGTAGCGGCAGGATGTCGGCAATCGCCGAAATCTTGCGCTCCGTCACGAGAATGTAGGGATCGGTCAGCGTCGCTTCCATGCGTTCGCTGTCGGTGACCATGTACGGCGAGATGTAGCCCTTGTCGAACTGCATGCCGTCCTTGGTCTCGACGTCCGTCTTGGTCGACTTCGATTCCTCGACGGTGATGACGCCATCCTTCCCGACGGCCTGCATCGCTTCGGAGATCAGGTCGCCGATCTCTTTGTCGTTGGCCGAGATCGAGGCAACTTGGGCGATCTTCTCGGGCGTGTCGACTTTGACGACGACCTTCTCCATCTCGCTGATTGCCAGCTCGACCGCCTTGTCGATGCCGCGCTTGATCAAGAGCGGATTGCTGCCCGCGGTCACGTTGCGCAGACCTTCGCGAATGATCGCTTGCGCGAGCACCGTCGCGGTCGTCGTGCCGTCGCCGGCGATGTCGTTGGTCTTGGAAGCGACTTCCTTGACCAGTTGCGCACCCATATTTTCGAAGGTGTTCGGAAGTTCGATTTCCTTCGCGATCGTCACGCCGTCGTTGGTGATCGTGGGTGAGCCGAACTTCTTGTCGAGGACGACGTTACGGCCTTTGGGCCCTAAGGTCACCTTGACCGCGTCGGCCAAAATGTTGGCACCGCGCTCGAGCGCGCGACGGGCGTTCTCGTCGAATACGAGTTCTTTCGCAGCCATACGTTAGTTAACTCCTGCCGAAACTTTGGCATCGGTGTAGACGGCCAGCACGTCTTTTTCCGAGATGATGAGATAATCGGTGCCCTCGAGTTTAATCTCGGAGCCGCTGTATTTCGAGTAGATGACTTTATCGCCGACTTTGACGTCCATGGCGAGCTTGTTGCCGTTGTCGAGCGTCCGGCCGGAGCCGACCGCGAGGACCTTGCCCTCTTGGGGCTTTTCCTTGGCGGTGTCGGGGAGAAAGACGCCGCCGGCGGTCTTCTCCGCCTGTTCGACATGCTCGACGACCAACCGATCGCCCAAAGGCCTCAGATTCACGCAAAACCTCCTGGATGCGTAGGAACGTGCTAGTTAGCACTCATGGCAGATTGCTGCCAATGAGAGCGATGTTAGCAGACTCACGGGGTGAGTGCAAGTGTTTCGAGAGGCTTTGCACCGTAATCAAGGCCGCACGTAAAGAGGGCCCCAAAGGGCCGTAAATCCACCTAAACGAGGTATCGTCCTCCCGCTCCCAAGTGGCGAACAGCCCAGTTGCCCGCGAGAATTCCGACGGAGCGGGCGAGTCGCAGGGACTTTAGGCGGTGCCGATTGCGTGCCGCAGCGGCACGATCACGTAACGTACGAGGGCGTTGAGCGGGATGTCGGGATCGACCGTCCCGGCCGCTTGGAAGGTGACATACGCGACCAGAAAGACGGCCGAAAAAAGCGAGAACCGACGGATCGCCGGGTCCCATTGCCGCTGGAAATACGGTACGGCGAGAGCGACGACAGCGATCAGCAAGAGAATGTAGAAAAGCGGAACCCGCAGCGCGCCGATCGACAGGCCGGTGCGCGACAGACCGACGATCGCGTCGTCTGCGAGCGTGTTTACGACGAAGCTTACGAAGACTGCCATGAAGTACGCGAGCAATACCGCAATGGCGATGGCCAAGGCGCTCGAGAGCCAGTGCGGCCGGCGCAGCTCCTCACGCACGGCAACCCACTCCGCTCCGCGAAGCACCCGAGGTCGGGCCGTTCGCTACAATGCGGGGCGACCGCTTGAACCGGCGAACGACTAGCGCTTGGTCCCCTCGTACCGGCCGGCCCCCAAGTACATGGCTCACCTCTTCGTTTTCGGCGCGGCGCGCGCATATCTGCACCAGGGGTATGCATCGACGAGCGCTCCACCCCCGGCATGATCGCCCAACTGACGATCGACCGCGACGCGCTACGGGCAAACGTTGCCGCCCTGTGGTCGCTCGTCTACCCGGCGGGTTACGCCGCCGTGGTTAAAGCGAACGCCTATGGGCACGGGCTGATCGAGACCGCTCGCGCGCTCGACGGCCGCGTGGCGACCTTCTGCACCTACCGTGCCGCCGAGGCCGCGGCCCTGCGAGCCGCGGGAATCAACACTCCCCTTCTGGTGCTGGGCCCGGTCGAGCCGAGCGAGTTAACAATGGCGCTCGCGAGCGGAGCGGCGCTGACGGTCTGGAATGCCGCTTTCGCCCGTACGCTCAGCCGTTTCGCGCGCATGCAGGGTACGCGTTGGCCGATTCATGTCAAAGTCGATAGCGGCGTCACGCGCCTCGGCTTCGAGCCGCACGATGCTGCCGCGGCGATCGCAACCTTTCTCGACGATGATGGCCTCGATCTGCGCGGCGTGTTCACCCATCTGGCGGCCGCCGAAGAGCTTGAGTCGGCCTATACGCTCGGGCAGTTAGTTCGTTTCGAAGAGGCGCTCGCGCCGCTCGGTTCCACGCTCGCGGCGCACGGGGTGGTACGCCACGCGGCGGCATCGGCTGCGGCGATGCTGTATCCGCGGTTGCGCCTCGACCTCATCCGCGCGGGCATCGCAACGTACGGCATCTGGCCGTCACCCCAGACGCGAGCCGTCGCAACCGCAACCCTCGACCTCACGCCGGCGCTTACGTGGTCAACCAAAATCGTCTTGATTCGGGACGTCGAAGCCGGCCGTTCCGTCGGCTACGGCTGCAGCTTCACGACTGCTCGCCCGTCACGCATCGGCGTGCTGCCGATCGGCTACGCCGAAGGATTGCCGCGCGCCCTTTCGGGCGACGGCGCCGGAAACGGCGGAGCGGCCCTGCTGCACGGTCGCCGCGTGCCGTTCGTGGGACGCATCTGCATGAACATGAGCTTTGTGGACGTAACCGATGTGTCGCGTGCCGGCAGCGGCAGCACCGTGACGTTGATCGGCCGCGACGGCGACGATGCGCTCGACGCGAACGAGCTAGCCGCCGCCGCGGGAACGATCGGTTACGAACTGGTCGCGCGCTTGCCGCCCGACATGCCGCGCCGTTACGTCGGCGCCGAAACGCCGGCGCAAACGCCGTAGCGCGATCGCGCGCGTTCCTTAGCCCCCGACGATGCTCTTTTCGCTCGGCATCGGCAGACCGGCGGGCAGCTTCGAACCCGACGCTCCCTCGCCGCGGTCGCGCAAGGCAACGTACGGGCGCTGCTGTGGGCCAACGTAGAGCTGGCGCGGACGGGTGATGCGCTGATCGGGATCCTCGATCATCTCTTTCCAGTGCGAGAGCCAGCCGGCCGTACGCGAGATCGCGAAGATGGCGGTAAACATGTTGAGCGGAATGCCGAGCGCCTTCATGATCAGTCCGGAATAGAAATCGACGTTGGGATACAGTTTGCGCGAAACGAAATAATCGTCTTCGAGCGCCAGGCGTTCGAGCTCTTTGGCGAGTTCGAACAGCGGATCGCCCTTCGTGCCCATCTCTTCGAGCAGCTCTTCGTAGATGCGGCGCATCACTTTGGCCCGAGGATCGTAGCTCTTGTAAACGCGATGCCCGAAGCCCATCAAGCGGAACGGGTCGTCCTTGTCCTTCGCCCTTCGGATCGCATCGGGCAGGTTGGCGGTCGACCCGATCCGCTGCAGCATCGTCAGCACCGCTTCGTTAGCGCCACCGTGCAGCGGCCCCCACAGCGACGAGATGCCCGCGGCGATGCAGGCGAACGGGTTCGCGCGACTCGACCCGACGCTGCGCACCGTCGAAGTCGACGCGTTTTGCTCGTGATCGGCCTGCACGATCAAGAGTGCATTCATCGCTTTGCCGAGCACGGGGCTCGGCCGGTAGTCTTCCGCCGGCACCGAGAACATCATGCGCAGGAGGTTCGAACAGTAGTCGAGGCCGTTGTGCGGATACACGAACGGCTGGCCGACGGAATATTTATACGCCATCGCCGCGATCGTCGGCATCTTCGCGATTAGCCGCTCGATTGAGATTAGCCGCTGCGCGGGATCAAGGATGTCGATCGAATCGGGATAGAATGCTGAAAGCGCGCCGACGACGCCGAGCATGACCGCCATCGGATGAGCATCGCGACGGAAGCCGCTGTAAAAACTCGACAGTTGTTCGTGAACCATCGTGTGGTACGTGATGTCGCAGGTGAAGCCGTCGAGTTCGCCGGCCGTCGGCAGTTCGCCGAAGAGTAAGAGGTACGCGACTTCGAGGAACGTGCTCTTCTCGACGAGCGCATCGATCGGGATGCCGCGATACAACAGCACACCTTTGTCACCATCCACGTACGTTATGGCGGAGCTGCAACTGGCCGTGCTCGAGAAGCTCGGATCGTACGTCGTGATCTTCGCCTCGTCGAGAAGATGGCGTACGTCGACCGCACCGGCACCGAGCGTTGCGCTCAAGCGCGGAAGGCGCGCGACCTCACGCCCGTCCGCGTCGGATAAGCGATACGCGGTCATCTGGGCGGCATGGCCATCGGGTCGGCCGTTCGACGGAATCGAGTCGGGCATATGGAAGCGAGTTCGCGAGTAGGTGCAGTTTCCATGCATCAGCGGTCGACGGCGCTCACGTCGCACATGCACGACGACCCGCTTTTCACCAATCGCTAATTGGCCGCGTGTGAGGATTGAGGCCCCGACTGCGTACTATGAACGGACGATTTTACACGCACCGAAAGGACAGATATGCAACGAACGAACTTTCTCGCCGCGTCGGCCGTCGGGCTGGCAGCCTCGCTCGCCGGCGCCGGGCCGGCGGTCGCGCAGGTACCGGCCGGTCCGATGCAAGGCCAAAGCAATCAAAGCCTCCGTGAAGCGTACGGACGGATCGCCGAATTGATCGACGAGCTTGGCTTGGATCAGGAGGATTACTCCGGACACCGCGTCGCCGCGATCGCCCAACTCAACACCGCCAAGGGTCAGTTGCTGGAGGCGCTCAAGAATCGGCGCCAGACCGAACGCGCGCAAGGATCGAGCGATGCGAGCATCCGTTATGCGCAGCGCGCCGTCGCTCGCACGATCGAAAACCTTCAGCGTGACGATCAGGACTACGGCGGTCATCGCGTCGCCGCAATCGGTGATCTCCAGACCGCGGAGGCGGATCTTCAGCAGGCGCTGAAAGCGCGCTGATTCCCCCGCTTCTCTCCTAGCGGTTCTGAGCTTCTTCTAACTGTTGCGATCACGATCTCTGAGTTCTCGGGTTTGCCGCGCCGTGCGGACATGATGCGGCAAACCTGAGCTCCGTCCTCGCCTCTCGATTTGGATTGAGGAGCCGCGAATTCAGCCGTGGGCTTCGGTGAGGATTCGGCCGCGGTCGAGGGCGGCACGGACGAGGCGTTCGACCAGCGCGTCGTAGCTGATTCCGGCCGCGCTGCATTCCTCGGGCAGAAGGCTGGTGGCGGTCAGACCAGGGAGCGCGTTGATTTCCAAAACGTATGGGCGGCCGGCGGCCGTCACGATGAAGTCGGTGCGCGAATAGTCCCGCAAGCCGAGCAGTCGATGCGTGGAGAGCGCGAGCATCTGCAGGCGATGGGCGAGATCGTCGTCGATGCGGGCTGGGATGTCGTGACGGCTGCCGCCGGGCTGATACTTGGCCTCGTAGTCGTAGAATTCACGACCTTGCGGAACGATTTCAACGACCGGCAACGCCTCGCCGAACAGGACGCCGCACGAAAATTCGGCTCCCTCGACGAATTCCTCGGCCAGCACCGCGGCGCGCCCTGCGGAAAGGTCGACCATCGTCCGTGACCACTCCTCATGCGTTCGCACCAGCATGACACCGGTGCTCGAACCTTCGTCGCGCGGCTTGACGACCAGCGGCAAGTTTAGCGATCCGGGCAGCAGCGGCAAGGTGCCGCCGTCAAAATCGAAGGTGTCCCACGCCGGCGTTGGCAAGCCTTCGGCAGAGAGTAGTTTTTTGGTTAGGTGCTTATCGATCGCCAGCGCACACGAGCGCAGGTCGCTGCCGGTATACGGCAGGTGCAGCCAATCGAGGAGCCCCTGCAGGGTGCCGTCTTCGCCGCCAGGACCGTGCAGCGCATTGAACACGACATCCGGTGAGAACTCGCGCAAACCTTCGATGAAGCGAGCGTCGAAATCGAGCGAGCGCGACTCGTAACCGAGCCGTTCGAGCGCCTCGAGTACCCCACGACCACTCGCCAATGACACTTCGCGCTCGGTGCTCGGGCCGCCCATGACCACTGCGACGCGTTCTCTTTTCACGCGAACACCCCCACAAAGTGCACTTCGAGTTCCAACTCGATGCCGCTTTCTTGCGCGACGCGGCGGCGCACGCGCCCGAGCAACGCGGCGACGTCCGAAGCACTCGCGTCGCCGCGGTTGACGACGAAGTTGGCGTGCAGTTCGCTGACCTGGGCGCCGCCTTCGCACCACCCCTTCGCCCCGGCGGCTTCGATCAACGCGCCGGCCCGAGCACCGGGCGGATTGCGAAAGCAAGAACCGGCGTTCGCATATTGCAGCGGCTGCATCGCTTTACGGCGCACGAGACGCGCCTGCGTCCGTTCGCGCACCAGCGCCGGTTCGACGCGCGCGAACACGAACGTCGCGCGTTCGACGATGGCGTCGCGCGCCAAGGTCGTGTGACGGTAGAAGTACTGCGGCGTCACCGCGTGTGGTTCGGGTTTGGTCGGCGTTTGCACCCACACGTCGCGCACGAACTCGCCGGTCTCGCGGTCTGTTCCCGCGTTCATGCGCAGCGCGCCGCCGACGCTTCCGGGGATTCCGGCGAGCGCGTCGATCCCGTCTGCTCCGGCCGAAGCGGCCTGAGCGACGACGAGCGGAAGCGACGCCGATGCGCCGGCGGAAACCACGACGCTCGCGTCTGCGACGACCACGTCGATGCGCGCGAACTCACCGCCGAGCCGCAGCACGATGCCGCGGATGCCGCCGTCGCCGACGAGCAGATTTGAACCGCTGCCCAGAACGAACCACGGCAGCGCGCGTCGCCGCACCAAGCGCAGGACCGCGGCCAGTTCTTCGGCACGTTCAAGCGCCAGCAAAGCGTCGGCCGGCCCTCCAACTTTCCATGATGTGTACGGTGCGAGCCGCTCGTCGAAGCGCGCGCGTTCGCCGAGCAACGCGCGCAACGCCGCACGATCGTCGTCGCGCAGCACCGAGAAGAGCGCCGCATCGCAAGTCGTCATCGTGGCGCTCGCCCGGCGTCGGCACGTCCGGCCGCGGCGCCGGCTTCGGCCAACACCGCCTCGGCCAGGACGGCTGCCGCATCGCTGATCGACCCGGCGCCAAGCATCAGGACCAGCGCTCCACGCGGCGCATGCGCGAGTACGTACGCCGGCACATCGGCGACGGCGCGCACGTAAGCGACCTCGGTACCGAGCGCGGCCAGCGGCGCGCCGATCGTCGTTGCATCGACTCCCGGAAGCGGCGGCTCGGAAGCGGCGTAGATGTCGGTCAGCACGACGTGATCCGCGCCCTGCAAAGCCCGAGCGAAGGCGCCCCCGAGGTAGCTCGTGCGCGTGTAGCGGTGCGGCTGAAAGACCGCGACGAGCGGACCATCAAAAGCGGCGCGCGCCGCTTCGATCGTCGCCGCGATTGCCGTCGGGTGGTGCGCGTAATCGTCGACGACCGTCAACCGCGACGAGCGAGCGCGGATGTCGAAGCGGCGTCGCACGCCGGCGAAACGCGCCAGCGCTTCGCCGATCGTCGCGAACGGCACGCCGAGTTCGCGTCCGACCGCCAACGCCGGAAGAGCATCCACGATGTTGATCGCGCCCGGAACGCGCAGCGAGATCGCGCCGATCGTGTCGCCGTCGACGGTCACCGTGAACTGCGAACCGAAACCGGCGTAGACGACGTCGCGCGCGCGGATGTCCGCGTCGGCGCCGAAGCCGAAGGTCCGCGTTCGGGTCGCGACACCGGCTCTCGCAAGAGCCGCTGCGCGGCGATCGTCGGCGCCGAGAAGCAGCAGTCCGTTCGACGGCACGCCGCACACGAAACGCTCGAATGCCGCCACCAAGCGGGCGATGTCCGCGTCGGAATCGACGTGGTCGTTTTCGATATTGGCGACGACGGCAATTTCGGGATGCAAATCGAGAAAGGACAGGTCGCTTTCGTCCGCTTCGGCGACGAACCACGCTCCCGCTCCGTCGCGCGCATTGCTCTTGGTGTCGCCGCGTTCGCCGCCGACGGCAACCGTCGGATCCAGGCCGCCCGCTTCAAGCACTGCGGCGATCATCGCCGTCATCGTCGTCTTCCCGTGCGTGCCCGCGATCGCAATGCCGCGTCGCTCGGCCATCAAAGTCGCGAGCAGCGCGCCCCGATGCAGGATCGAAAGACCCCGTTCGCGGGCGGCGGCAAGTTCGCGATTGTCCTCGGAGATCGCGCTGCTGACGACGACTGTGGCCGCTCCGTCGAGATTTTCCGACGCGTGTCCGATGCAGACGCGCGCGCCTTCCGCACTCAGCCGCTCCGTCAGCGCCGTCGCCCGGTCGGATGATCCCGAAACGCGGTAGCCGCGCTGCAATAAGATGCGGGCCAATGCCGACATCCCGATCCCGCTGATCCCGACGAAATGCACCGACGACGAGAGCTTCACGGAACGCTCCCGTTCGTAGATGCGAGGGCCTTCACCCTCGCCACGATCGTTGCGGTCGGATCCGAACCCGCGTTCGTGCGCGCCGTCGCGCGCAGATCGCTCAATTTCTCCGGGGAAAGCGCCGCCTCGAGTTCGCGGTGCAAGCGGACCGCGTCGAGTTCCCGATCCGGCAACACCACGGCCGCGCCGCCCGCAGCGTGGGCGCGCGCGTTGTGCATCTGGTGGTCGTCCGTCGCATGCGGATACGGCACGAGGATCGCCGGCGTCCCGGTCGCCGCGAGTTCGGCCAGCGTCGAGGCCCCACTGCGCGCGACGACGATATCCGCTGCGGCATACGCGGCATGCGGGTCATCGAGATACGCGAGAAGATGCACGCGCTCGCGGCCCCCGAGACGTCGTGCAAGCGCCGCAACGTCGCGCTCCCCCGCGAGCACGACGATCTGCCAGCCCGGCGGCATGCCGCTTTCAATCAGGCCCGCGACCGCTTCGTTGAGCGAACGCGCTCCTTGGCTTCCGCCGATGAACACGATCGTCGTCAACGCTTCATCGATGCCGAGCGTGCGTCGCGCGGTTCGAGCATCGATCGGCTCGAGCAACGAAGCCCGTACCGGCATCCCGGTCACCGTTTCGTTCGCGCGCAATGCTCGTGCCGGAGCCGTTGCATACCAAATCTCATCGACGAGCGGCGCGAGCAACCGGTTCGCCAAGCCCGCCGCCGCATTCGCTTCGAGCAGAGCGATTCGAGCACGCGTCATCCGCAACGTCCGAACGAGCCGCATCGCAGCGACCACCGGAAACGCAACGTATCCGCCCGTTGCGACGAGCACGTCGGGGCGCGCCCGGTGCAAGGTCGCGAGCGCACCGAGAAACCCGAACACGTTGGCGGCAACGGTAACGAAGAGCGACAACGACACGCGCCGCTCGAGCGGCGCCGCGCACACGAATGCGATCGGGAAACCCGCAGTCGGCACGATGCGCGATTCGATTCCTCCACGCGTACCGACGAACGACACTTCGAGCGGCGCAAGCGCCGCATCCCGCGCACACGCCTCGGCAATCGCGATTGCCGGATACACGTGCCCGCCCGTACCGCCACCGGTCAAGACCAGCCGCATCGCACATGAGAGCGCGAACCGCGCGGATCGGCAAATCCAGCCGTCCCCGGACGCCCCCCAACTCGCCCCACGGCGACGTCACGTCCGCAGAACAACACGAAACCTTCAGCGAGCGAGCGACGACGCAGAAACGCGACGCGGCGCTTCATAGGAACCCGACGGCAGCGAGCGAGCGCGAGCGCGCGCCGAAAGCGCGGAGCGCCGCGGCCGACCGACGTTGACGATCAGCGCCGACGCGAGCAGCGACGTGATCAGCGACGAGCCGCCGAAGGAAATGAACGGCAACGGCACACCGGTGACCGGCCACGACGACGACACGACTCCGAGGTTGACGAACGCCTGAATGACCACGGTCGCCATCGCGCCGATCGCCAGAAAAAAGCCGAAGCGATCTTCGGAGCCGAGCGCAATCCGCACCGAACGGTACGCAAAGGTCACGAACAGGGCGATGAGCAGAGCGATGCCGACGAAACCGAGTTCCTCGCCGACGATCGAACCGATGAAGTCGGTGTGCGCTTCGGGCAGCCAGAAATATTTTTGCCGCGAGAAGCCTAGGCCGACGCCATGCCAGCCGCCGCTGCCGAGCGCAAGCAACGATTGCACGATGTGGAAGCCTTTGTCTTGCGGATCCTTCCACGGATTGACGAAGGCCGTGATCCGCGCCCACTTGTACGGATCGTGCCGCGCGAGCAAGAAGGCCGAGGGGACGACGACCGCCGCGACCGCCAGCAAGTGCGCGATGCGCGCGCCCGCCACGAACAACATCGTCGCCGCCGTGAACACCAAAAGACTCGCCGTACCCATATCGGGTTGGCGGATGATCAGATACACCGCAAGCGCCGTGACCGCGCACAACGGCGCGACGCCGCTCGTAAAGGAGCGAATCTTCGCTCCCTTGGTCGCGAGCGCCGCGGCCAGGTACAGGACGAGCGCGAGCTTGACGAACTCAGAGGGTTCGAATTGCACCGGTCCGACACCGACCCAGCGCCGTGCGCCACCCGCGACCGCGCCGACGTGCGGCAGCAGCACGAGGATCAGAACGCCGACGTTGATCGCCAGCAGCGCGGGCGCGGCGCCGCGCAGCTTGCGGTAGTCGATCCGGTACGCGACGTAGGACAACACCGTCGCGACCGCGAGCCATGCCAACTGGCGCTTGAGGAAGTAGAGCGCATCGTGATGGAGCGCGACCGCGTACGCGCTCGACGCGCTGAAGATCATCACAAGGCCGAACGCGACGAGGGTCGCGACCGTAGCGACCATCACGGTGTCCGGCGCGGTTGAAAGAGTGCTGCGTCCGGTTCGTTCAGCCATGAACGACCTCCAGGCCCCGAGCGGCGCGCGCGAATGCATCGCCGCGTGCTTCTGCCGAAGCGAACATGTCGAACGAGGCGCAGCCCGGGGACAGCAGCACGACGTCGCCCACTGCGGCGAGGCCGCAGGCGATCGCCACCGCCTCGTCCATCGAGTTTGCCCGCGCGGACCGGGCCGGATCGACGACCTCCGAGAGCTCATCGGCAGCCTCGCCGATCAGCACGACCGCCTTCGTCCGCGTCGCAATCGCCTCGCCCATCGCGCGGAAATCGGTTCGCTTCGACTTCCCTCCGGCGATCAGAACGATGGGACGAGTGAACGATCCGAGCGCCGCCACGACCGAACCGGGATTGGTCGACTTCGAGTCGTCGATGAACAGGACACCGTCACGCTCGGCGACGCGCTGCAAACGATGCGGCAACGGTACGAACTCGCGGACCGCCGCGCGCAGCGCTTGCGGATCGAGCTCCGCGGCAAGCCCGACGAGCAGAGCCGCAAGCACGTTTTGCACGTTGTGCCGCCCGAGCAGCGGGATCTCGGCGACCGGCATGATGTCGACCGGCCGCGGATCGCCGCTCCATGGAGCGTACGTGATGTGCTCTTCGCGCACGTAAAGCGCCGCCGCTCGCCGGGGCGCCGCTGCAAACCAAAGCGCGCGAGCCGGGATGCGCTTGGCCACGTCGCCGTCGGCCAGCGCCGCACTGATCGGATCGTCGAGGTTGCCGACGAAGGTGTCGCCCGCGCCTTGGTTCGCGAAGATGCGAAACTTCGCTTCGGCGTATTCTTCCATCGAGTGATAACGGTCGAGATGATCGGGCGAGAGGTTGAGGATCGTCGCGATCTTCGGTTTGAACGAACGGATCGATTCGAGTTGAAACGACGATACTTCAGCGATCACCCAGTCTTCGGGCTTGGCGACGAAGGTTTCGTGGATCAGCGCGTTGCCGATGTTTCCGCCGACGTGCGTCGTCTTTCCGGCGCGTTCGAACATCGCGCCGATCAGGGCCGTCGTCGTCGTCTTGCCTTTGGTCCCGGTCACAGCGACGAGCGGCGCACGCGAAATGCGGTACGCGACTTCAATCTCCGAATAGACGGGGATGCGGGCGTTCTGCACGATGCGCACGAGCGGGCTGGTCAGCGGCACGCCCGGCGAGAGCACGCACGACGTCAAGGTCGCGACCACGCCGTCGAGCGCCTCCGGGCCAACGAAACGCACGCCGCTCCGCTCGAGTTCGGGCAGAGTGCCGGCGAGCGCTTGCGACGACTTTTCGTCGGTCGCGAAGACCGTTGCGCCCCGCGCCCGTAATACGGCGCAGCTGGCGATCCCGCTGCGTCCGAGGCCGATGACGAGAACGCGTTCCCGCGCATCGAAGACGCCGCTGTGTTCGATCATCGGGCGATCGCCGCGCCGGCGAGCGAGAGGATCGCCGAGGCGGCCCAAAAGCGCGCCGTCACTTTTGTTTCGGGCCAGTCGGCGAGTTCGAAATGATGGTGGAGAGGAGTCATGCGAAAGATCCGTTTCCGAGTCGCTTTGAAATACGTCACTTGAGCGATCACCGAGAGGGCCTCGGCGGCGAACACGCCGCCGACAAGCGGAAGCAAGAGGAGATTCCCCGACAACACCGCGCTGCCGGCGAGGACGCCACCGAGTGCGAGCGCGCCGGTATCGCCCATGAAAACGCGCGCCGGATGCCGATTGAACGCCAAAAAGGCGACGACGGACGCGCCGAGCGCCACGTCGACAACGCAGACGTCAAACGCGCCGCTCTGCCATGCGAGCGCGGCGAAGAGCGCCAGCGGCGGCAGAATCGCGCCCCCGGCGAGCCCATCGAGTCCATCCGTCAAATTGACGGCATGCGTCGTGGCCAGCAGCGCGAGCAGGGCGAGCGCGTACCACAAGGCATGCGGAACCCGTAACGCACCGCCGCCGAATTCAAGCAGCACGTCCCGGGTCTGAGCGGGCAACCAACTCCCGGCGAACGCTAAGAAGGCGGCGCCGACGAGCGCCGTCAACGCGAATTTGTCCCGCGCTCGCAAGCCGCGATTGCGGCCCATCCGAATCGAGCGCAGGTCGTCGACCGCGCCGACCGCGCCGCACAACAGACCCAGGAGCACGAGCGCCAGAGCGGCGGCGCCGGCGTAACCGAACAGCGGCGTGGCGGCGACGCCGGCGAGCAGTCCGATCGCGAACAGCGCCCCGCCCATTGTGGGCGTCCCCGACTTTTTGGCATGCGACTTCGGCGCGTCTTCATAGGCGTGTTGCCGTACCGCGAGCCGAGACAAAAAGGCAATCCACGGCGGCGTGGCGGCGAACGTCACCGCCAGCACGACGACGAACACGCCGACGAGAAGAGCGGCGTGAATCATCACAGGAGTGTCCCGCGCGAAACATTTCCAACGACGCCGTTCATCTCGGGACGGCCGCCAGCGAAGAGTTGCCGACGCCACGCCACGCGAGGACGACGATCGGCGTCTGTTCGTCGCCGTTACCGTGCGGGTTGGCATGCAATGCGGCCGCGACGCGCGCGCGGTCGACACCGTACGACGCACCGAGCACGTTTACGACGCCGAGATCGTTCGCGTCGACGACGACCGCGTGCGCGCCGCAACCTTTGGCGATTGCCGCCGCCGCAGCGTCGGGCTCGAGCGGACCGAGCACGATCGAGCGCTCGAACGGCGGCAGTGTGCCGGTGTAGCCGTCGATCGCCGCGATCGCTTCGCCGACCACGCGATAGAACAGCCCGCGTATGCCGACCGCGCGCCCCGCCGCTTGGGCCAAGGCAGCCAGCAGGACGCGCCAAGGACCAACGTCGTCGATCACGAGTTGCAGCGATTCGGGCTGATTGACCGTCGCCAGTGCGCCGGCGCGACGCGACAATGCGTAGGCGAGACGGCTGGGGCGAATCGTTTCGGCGGCGATGATGCGGTTCTGCGCGATGGCGACGGCGGTCTCGGAAACGGCCACGACATCCTGCGGGCCCGCGATGCCGCGGACCGCCGCGGCGACGACCCTCGCCACGTCATCGTGCGCCCGCACAAGCGGCGTACGGACGGCGAGCGCGGCCAGGTCGTACGCGAACGGCGCGCGTTTGCGCAACGGCTCGGAGTGTCCCACGAGCAGCGGACCGGCCAGCGCAATGGTTGCCGTCACGAGACAACCTCGTGCACGAGCGGGTCGCGCTCACGCGAGCCTTGAGCGCCGTCGCGCCGACGTAACGCCGCGACGACTTCCTCGAGTTTGTAGCAGCGGGAGCCTTTGAAGAGGACGAGATCACCCGGACACAAGTGAGCGCGAAGCCATTCGACCGCGGCGGCATTGTCGGCAAACGGCCCGATGCGGGCCGGGTCGTAGCCGGCGGTCCGCGCACCGCGTGCGAGGTCGCGCGCGAACTCGCCGCCGACGAGCAGCGCGTCGAGTTGCGAGCGCGCCGCCGCACTGCCCACGGTCGCGTGCATGCCGGCCGCATCGGGGCCGAGTTCCGCCATGCTCGCAAGCACGGCGATGCGGCGCTTTGCGGGTTCCGCGGCGAACGACTGCAACGTCGCGAGCGCGCCGCTCATCGAGGCGTTGTACGCATCGTAGATCGCCTCGCAGCAGTCGAGCGCGACCCGCTCGTAGCGTCCGGGCGGAAGCACCAGCGTGCCGAGCGCCGCGGCCGCGCCGGCCGCCGGTACACCGAGCACGTACGCGGCGGCAAACGCGGCAACGGCGTTGCGGCGATTATGCTCGCCGGGCAGACGCAAACTGCATGGAAAGCTGCGGCCACCGTCTCCCGCGCGCACTTCAACGGAGTCGCGCCCATGGAGAACGATGCACGGCAAACCAGCGGCTTCATCATCGAGTGCGAACCACGTCGGCGGCGCACTGAGCCGCCCAGCCCATGCCTGCGATATGGCGTCCGCGACATTGAGAACGGCCTGCGCGCCGGTGGCAAAGATGCCCCACTTCGTTTCCGCGAGCCGCGCCGCCGAGCCCATGATTTCGAGATGCGCATCGCCGACGTTGGTCAGCAGCGCCACGTCGGGCGCGGCCGCGCGTGTCAGCGGCGCGATCTCGCCGTAATGGCGCGCAGCGAGCTCGATCACGACATACGCACTATCGGGCGGAATCGCAAGCAACGTCTTGGCGACGCCGATCTCGTTGTTCTCATTCGCCGCCGTGGCCCAGACCCGACCCGGAGCGCCGCATTCGAGAATCTGCGCCACGAGCGCGCACGTCGTCGTCTTCCCGGTGCTGCCGGTGACGGCAACGACGCGCGCGCTCGAGCGGCGCCGCGCCAGCGCACCGAGCGCGAGGTAGGCAGCCGTCGTGTCC
>JALYUD010000018.1 GCA_030853905.1 Vulcanimicrobiota bacterium | reverse complement strand
GGCTACGTCGAGCACCGCGAGTCGGGAAGAGCCTTCGTGTACGCCGCACGCGTCGGCCGCGACGAAGCGCGGACGAGCGTGATCGATTACGTCGTCTCTCGCTTCTTCGATAATTCGCCGCGCGCGCTGATGCTCAACCTGCTCGACGGCCGGATCGACGAGCGGGACGCGGCCCGCATCCGAGCATTGCTCGAAGCGAAGGCCGAAAAGCGATGAGCGAAACGGCCGCGCTCGAACCGTTCGCGAGCGCGCTCGTCGCGGCACTGGGCTTCGGCGTCGCCGGAAGCGCGCTTCTCGCCGCGGCAGTCTGGCTCTGGATCCGAGCTCTTGAACCGAGCGCTACGACTCGCCACGCCTTATGGTGGATCGCGCTCGTCGCAAGCGTCGTCTTTCCGGTCGTGTGTCTCGCGACGTCGCTGACGCGAATCGAACATCGTCCCGCGGTTCGGGCCTATACGAACCTACCCGTTTCGAGCGGGACCCGTTCGAACGCATCCCTCGCGAAGGCGCGTCTTACGACCGCATCGCTTCGGAGCAGGCGACTCGTGAGCGGACGTAAGCGCCGGTCGTCGGTGAAGGCTTCCGCTGAGATGCAGACGCCGCTCGGTGAAGCGTTGCGCGCCGTCGCATTTGTCTCCGGCGCTCCGTTCTTCGACCTCGCCGTGGTGGTTCTGTGGCTCGTCGTGATGGCCGGGCGCGCGGCGACCCTCCTGCGCCGCCTCACCGCCCTCCATGCCGTCAAGGCCGGCGCCCCGGCGCTCGACGAAACGATCGTGCGGCGGCTGCGTCGCTGGCGGCACAGCTGCCGTACGGCGCGGCGTGTCGTACTGCGCGTTAGCGCAGCGGTCGATGTCCCGGTTGCCGTCGGGTTCCGCCGCCCGGCGATTCTTCTACCGGTACGGGTCGCGTGCGACGAGAGTGCGGCCGACCTCGATCAGATCGCGCTCCATGAACACGCGCACCTCAACCGTTACGACGACTGGACGAATCTGGCCGAGCGCGCGATCGCCTGCGCGCTGTGGTTCAATCCGGTCGTCTCGTTCTTACTGCGCCGCATCTCGCTCGAACGCGAAATCGCCTGCGACGACCGCGTGGTCGCGCAGACAGGACGCGCGCACCGTTACGCGACCTGCTTGTGGAGACTCGTTCGGACGTCGCGCCTCCCGGCCGCGGCGATCCTCGCGCCCGGCGCTTTATTCACCTCGAAGCAAATTACCACGCGCATCGAGCGGCTGCTCGATTCTCGCCGCAATGCCCTGCCGCGACTCTCGCCCTTCGCCGCGATCTTCATCGCACTGGTCGGGATAGCCGCGGTCATCCTCCAAGCGCAACGAGCACCGGCGATTGCTGTAAGCGACCCTCAGCCGTCTTCATCACATTTGAGCCGAGTGCCGCGCCGCGCCGTGCGCCATGTGGACGCCGATCGCACGGTAAACGACGCGTTACGCCGGGCCAACGTCGATCGCACGGTCCATGACGCATTGCGCCGAGCCAACGTCGATCGTACGTTCAGTGACGCGTTACATCACGCGGACGTCGATCGCACAGTCCATGACGCGTTGCGCCGAGCCAGCGTCGCTCGTACGGTCAGCGACGCGTTGCGCCGGGCCAACGCCGATCGCACGGTCAGGGACGCGCTACATCGCGCCAACGTTGATCGCAGCGTCAGCGACGCGTTGCGCCGGGCCAACGTCGATCACACCGTCCGCCATGCATTACGTCGCGCGAACGTCGCTCGTACGGTCAGCGACGCGTTACGCCTGGCCAACGTCGATCACACGGTAAGCGAAGCGTTACATCGCGCGGGCGTCAATCGCACGGTCAGCGATGCGCCCGATCACGCGGGTTCCGATCCGGCGGCCGCGACGCTCTCTGCCGAAGTCGATCAGGCGGTCGGGAGAGCACTAGCGCAGGCCAACGTCGCTACGCGCATCGACGGTAAAACCGTGCACGCACACCTCGCGCAGGCCGTCCATGTGGCACCGTCCAACGCCGCCGGCGCAACACCGGCGAATGATGCTAACCTAACGGGTGAAACCGCTCTGGTTCGCAATTTACCGCGCTTTCGCCGCATCGTCCTCGACACGGGGATCCGCATCGAAGTTCGGCGCTCGGCGCGCTCGCGCATCGACTTCGGCGGTGCCGTGCAAGAGGCGCGCCACACCACGGCCGATGTGAATGGTGATACGTTGACGATTGGAGGGCGCGGGTCGTGGACGGACGAGGAACCGAACGCGTTGATCACGATCGAAACACCGTCACTCGATAGCGTCGACGTCGACGGCAGTAGTTCGGTCGTCATCGACGACGTTCGCGCGAATCGTCTAACCTTGACCATGAACGGCTCGGGCTCGATCGTCGTCGCGCGCGGTTTCGCCGCCAGCGCTACGGTTGAAGACTCGGGATCGGGAACGATCGAACTCGTCCACTTGCGCACCACCACGCTGAGTGCGTCGGTGGAAGGGTCGGGCGACGTGACGTTGAGCGCGCCGCGCGAATTGACCCTCGAGATCGACGGCAGCGGCAGCATCGACGTGCACGGCCACGCACAAGCGCTGACTTCGCAGATCAACGGCTCCGGCCATATCATCCAAGAATGAAAGAAGGTTTCCGAAACCTTTGCGTCTGCTCGGCGCTACGTACACATGACGAGCGAAATAGGAGGCTCGTAACGATGATCAGACCCCGTACGATCGAACAACGCCCCACCATCGGCCGCCCGACCCTTCCCTTCCCGAAAGCCGATGGCGAATTCGGCGGCTGGGGACCACGCCTAGTCGGCTCCAACATAGCGACGAACGTGCTACACTAAACGAACCCTTACGCGAGCGCCCAATTCACAAGTCGCGATTATTCAAAGTAGCACTTGGTACCGCTAACTCGGGCGTCATCGCATTCCTAAACAGGATCGGCGAAGAGCATCTCGAGATCTTCTCGCGTAAGTGCTTTGGCTAGCGCACCATCGGCCTTGATGATGTTGCGGGAGAGAGCCGCCTTACGGTCCGCAAGCGAGCGCATCTTCTCCTCGACG
The DNA here is from genome assembly GCA_030853905.1 of Vulcanimicrobiota bacterium. Lineage (GTDB taxonomy): Bacteria > Vulcanimicrobiota > Vulcanimicrobiia > Vulcanimicrobiales > Vulcanimicrobiaceae > Nyctobacter. The sequence continues at coordinate 15,937 of JALYUD010000018.1, read as the reverse complement.
GTGCCGCTCGTGACGAGGCGGTACGCGGTGACGTTACGGTGCTGACCGATGCGGTGGGTGCGATCGATCGCCTGCCGCTCGACAGCCGGATTCCACCAGGGATCGTAGAGAATCACGTAGTCCGCGGCCGTCAACGTCAGACCGACGCCGCCCGCTTTGAGCGAACATAAGAACAGCGGCGGCCCGTCGGGCGCCATGAAACGCTCAACTTCGGTCTGCCGGTCCTTATCCTTGGTGGAACCGTCCAGGTAGCCGTAGCCGATACCGCGCCGCTCAAACTCGGCGCGAATGATGCGCAGCATCGACGCGAACGCGCTGAAAACAAGCAGCCGGTGGCCGCCCGAAAGAATCTCTTCGACGGTTTCGACGAATGCATCGAATTTGGCCGAGGCCTCCGGTGCGTCGCGATACTCTTCAAAGAGCAGTCCCGGATGCGCGCAGATCTGCCGCAGCCGCGTCAACGCCGCCAGCACGTGCATCGTTGCGCCGGCGAGACCCTGCGAATCGACCAGTGCGAACACGTCACGCCGCGCCGCTTCGGCGACCCCGCGGTACAGCCGCCGTTGCAGCGGCGACAGCTCGCATGACAGCTCGATCTCGGTGCGATCCGGCAGCTCCGGTGCGACGTCTTCCTTGGTGCGGCGCAGCAAGAACGGCTCCAGGCGCGAGCGCAACGTCGCGCCGGCGCGTTCATCGTTCTCGGCGATCGGTACTTCGAATTGTTTGCGAAACGCGGCCTCGCTGCCGAGCAATCCAGGCTCGAGGAAGGCGAAGATCGCCCACAAATCGCGCAGCGAGTTCTCGACGGGGGTCCCGGTCAGCGCCAAGCGATGCTCGGCGTGCAGTCCGCGCACGACCCGCGCGATCTGCGACGACGGGTTCTTGGCGTTCTGGGCTTCGTCGAGAATCAACGTGCGAAACTGGTGCCGCGCCAACTGCTCCGCGTCAAGACGCGCCAGCGCATACGAGGTGATGACGACGTCGGAATCGGCGATCTCTTCGTAGCGCCCCGCGCGTTCGCCGCCGGAATGGAGCCGTAAGGTTCGGAGACTCGGCGCAAAGCGCGCGATCTCGGTCTCCCACGTATGGGTCACCGATGTCGGCGCGATCACGAGCGACGGTGCCGCGCCGTCCTTCATCTTGCGCTTCAGCAGATAGCTGATGACCTCGAGCGTTTTGCCGAGTCCCATGTCGTCGGCAAGGATGCCGCCGAAACCGAACTCGGCCAAGTACGAAAGGAAATCGAGACCGCGCTCCTGGTAACCGCGCAACTCGCCGTCCGAAATCGGCGGTGGTTCCACCCTCGCAATGCCCTTGAAGTCGCGTAGGCGTTCGCGCATGCGCTCCACTTCTTCGGGAAGTTGTACGCTGGCAAAATTTTCGTGCAGTTCGTCCCGCAGCGCCAGCAGCGCTGCCAAGCCGCTGCGGCGACGCTGCGTAATATCTGCGAGCAGGTCGTTGCGGCGGCGTAAGTTTTCGAGGTCGACGAGCTTTCCGCGCACCTCGCCGTACCGGCCGCTCGTCGCCAAGAGCGCGCTCAACTCCGCGGGACTGAGCGCATCGCCTGCGCCGCCGACGAAGACGTCCACTTTTAGCTCGAACCAATCGGCGTCGGAACTCGAGCGTGCAGCACTGACGTTGATGTCGAGGTCCGTCTTGCCCAAGACAAGATCGCACAAGCCCGGATCGAGGCGGCATCCGAGATCGGTCCAAGCGGGCAACGAGTCGCGCACGAATGATGCCGCTCGGTCGGCGCCGTGCAAGGCAAAGCCTTCCGCCGAACGCGGCACGAAGCTTGCCGCGACGAAGCGCTCGCGCAATGCCGCAGCAAACTCGGCCGTGAAGCGAACGAATCGGTCGCCGTGCCGAACGATTGCGCCGAGCGCCGCATAGGGCACGCGCGCCTTGGTCGCCCGATCGATGAAGGTCAGATTGGCGATCAGCGCGCCCGCGGTCCATCCCAAGGCGAGCTCGGCGGACGGCTCGGCCGCCTCCTCGATGCCAAGCGCACCGCGATCTTCGGGCGTGAGAAACGGCGCCACTCGCGCGATCGTACGCGTTCCAGGCGCCGGGCCCGACGTCGCCCCGTTGAGCGAACGAGCTGCGGCGATCGCTTTCTTCGCATCGAAGCTTCCGTCGATCAGGTACGCGCTTTGCGGCGACGCGATCCAGGTCGGCGGCCCATCGAGCAACAGCGCATCGCGCGCCGCAATACGCTCGCCTTCCGCGTTTTCGAATAACGGTGCGAAGGTGCTGCCGTGCCGTGTCACCCGCAGAGCGATACCGCGCAAGTCGATGCGAAACGGCGGCAGCTCCGAGGGATGCCGCCCCGCCGACGGGTCGGCATCGAAGCGCAACCGCGGATGCTGGGCCAGCCGGAAGAGCGCGCGCGCCAGTGCTCGTGGCGCCGCTCGGCCGGTCGCGAACGCTTCCGCGACGCTCTCGTCCCGCATCAGCTCGCGATCGAGGTCGTCCCAATCGTCGAGCGGCGTCGCGTCCATCATCGCGGCGACTCCCGCGGCATCGCGCACGGCACCGCGCAGACGCGGCGAATCGAGGACGAGCGTCGCCGCGAGCATGCTGCCGTCGGGCGAAGAAAAGACGGGCCAGACGGCGCGCGCGCGAACGGCTTTCTGATCCGCGCGCGGCGTGGGCAGCCAGCTCAGATCGACTTCTGGTTCGCCGTCGGCGATTTCGGTTTGCGAGCGAACCGCTTCGAGCGTCGCTACGACGTGTTCGCACATGCCGCTCGCGCCGCACGTACAGACGGCGTGCAGCGCGAGCGGGCCGGTTCCCGCTCCCCAATCGACGACGACCTCACGTGCTCCCCGAACGGGCTCTTTGACGGTCGCTTCAATCTTGAGATCCTCGACCGAACGAAGCGCGACCCTGCGCGCTTCGACCAACTCGCACGCGGCACGCGCTAAGTCGCGCGCGAACCACGATCCGATCGCTGCGGGCAAACGCGCCCGCCACGTAGCGAAGGGCGTCAGAAGCTCACGCTCCTCCGACGCCCGCGCCGTGCTGAATGCAACTACGGGTCAGTTGACCGTCAGCTCCGGAGATGGTGGGACTGCGGGGGGCTCGACCGTGGGTATCTTCGAGAAACGCAGCTTGTCGGGGTTGTCGGGATTGATCTCGGCGAGGATCCGGTCGCCGGCGATGAACGTGCCCTTGATCAGTTCCTCGGCTAGTTCATCTTCGACTTCGCGTTGGATCGCGCGCCGCAACGGACGCGCGCCGAACTGCGGGTCCCAACCCTTGCGTGCCAGCAGCACCTTCGCTTCGTCGACGACTTCGAGGTGCATCTCCTGCGCCTTGATTTCGCGGACGACTTTGGCCAGTTCGAGGCTGACGATCGCCTGGATCTGTTCGCGCGTCAACTGATGGAACACGACGACTTCATCGACGCGGTTGAGGAACTCGGGCCGGAACGTATGCTTGACCTCATCGAGCACCTTATTCTTCATCCGTTCGTAAGCCGCTTGATCTTGCTCGCCGCTCGTCTTCTGCGGACGGAAGCCGATGTCGGTGGTCGTCTGCATGCCCGATGCACCGACGTTCGACGTCATGATGATTACCGAGTTCTTGAAGTCGACGACGCGGCCCTGAGAATCGGTCAGCCGCCCGTCCTCGAGCACCTGCAACAGCAGGTTGAACACGTCGGGATGGGCTTTTTCGATCTCGTCGAGCAGCACGACGCAGTAGGGACGACGCCGCACCGCTTCGGTCAGCTGCCCGCCCTCTTCGTAACCGACGTATCCCGGCGGCGCGCCGACGAGCCGGCTGACCGCGTACTTCTCCATGTACTCCGACATGTCGATGCGGATCATTGATTCCGCGTCATCGAAGAGGTACTCCGCCAGACTGCGCGCGACTTCGGTCTTCCCGACGCCGGTCGGCCCGAGGAAAATGAACGAGCCGATCGGACGCTTGGGATTCTTGAGCCCCGCACGTGAACGCCGGATGGCGCGCGTCACGACTTCGATCGATTCGTCTTGGCCGATCACCCGCTCGTGCAGCTGTTCTTTCATCGAAAGAAGCTTGGTCGTTTCCGTTTGCCCGAGACGCGAAACCGGAATGCGCGTCCACGAACTGACGATGTAGGCGATGTCTTCTTCGGTCACTTTGATGACCTTGTCGGAGTTCGCTTTCCGCTCGGCCCATTCGCTTTCGAGGCGCTGCTTTTCGAGGCGCAGCTTCTCCTCGCGATCGCGAATCGCGGCGGCCTTCTCGAACTCTTGGCTCTTGACGACGGCTTCTTTTTCCGCTTTGACTTTGCGGATCTGATTCTCGACTTCGCGCACTTCGGGCGGCGGCAAGGTCGCTTGCAAGCGCACGCGCGAGCTCGCTTCGTCGATCAAGTCGACGGCCTTGTCGGGCAGAAAGCGATCGGAGATGTAGCGGTCCGACAGTTTCGCCGCGGCCACGAGCGCTTCGTCGGTGATCGTCACCTTGTGATGTGCCTCGTAACGATCGCGCAGGCCCTTGAGGATCTCGACGGTCTCATCGACCGACGGTTCGCCGACCATGACGGGTTGGAAGCGCCGTTCGAGCGCGCTGTCTTTTTCGATGTGCTTGCGGAACTCGTTGAGGGTCGTCGCGCCGATGCACTGCAGCTCGCCGCGCGCCAGCGCCGGCTTGATGATGTTGCTGGCGTCGATCGCGCCTTCGGCGGCGCCCGCACCGACGAGCGTGTGCAGCTCGTCGATGAAGAGGATAATTTCGCCCGCAGCAGCGCGGATTTCGTCCATCACGCGCTTCATGCGCTCTTCGAACTCGCCGCGATACTTCGTCCCGGCGACCAGACCCGCGAGGTCGAGCGTGATCACGCGCCGCTCGCGCAGCGGCTCGGGCACTTCGCCCTTGATGACGCGCTGTGCCAGCCCTTCGGCGATCGCCGTCTTACCGACGCCGGGTTCACCGATCAGCGCCGGATTGTTCTTCGTACGGCGGGCCAAAATTTGAATGACGCGTTCGATCTCGTTGGCGCGCCCGATGACCGGATCGAGTTTGTTGTCGCGCGCCAAGGTCGTCAGATCGCGCCCGTACGCATCGAGCGTCGGCGTCTTCGATTTGCCTTTGGGCGCAACGGGTTGACCTTCGGCTCCCAAAAGCGACGTCGTTTGCACGCGAACTTTGGCCGGATCCACGCCGAGGTTGGTCAGCACGCGCGCGGCGACGCCTTCCCCTTCGCGAATCAGGCCGAGCAGCAGGTGCTCGGTGCCGATGTAGTTGTGGTTGAGCTGACGCGCCTCTTCGAAGGCCAGCTCGATCACGCGCTTGGCGCGCGGGGTGAAGACCATCTCCTGTTGCACGGTCTGTCCCCCGCGCCCGACGATCGCTTCGACTTCCTGCCGAACTTTCGCCAAGTTGACGCCGAGGGTCTCGAGGACTTTCGCGGCCAGGCTCTCGCCTTCAGAAATGATCCCGAGCAAAATGTGCTCGGTACCGATATAGTTGTTACCGAGCCGTTGCGCTTCTTCTTGCGCGAGCACGATGCTGCGCCGTGCTCGCTCGGTAAATGGTTCCCACATTGACATAAGGCTCTAGACTCCCTGTCCGCTCTCTATGCGGCGCTCATTGGCAGACCGACTTGCCGCTCGGGGAAATATCCCCTTGCGGCTGATCGCCGGTTGCTTCGCCGTGGGTCTATAACCGTAAACGGAGGCTGCGAAGTTTCGAAGCGCAGGCGTCTTGGGGTAGGCGCCTCCGTACAGCCTTCGCGCCAATGCTCGCAGCGACCCATTAACGGCAGTATCGGTCGCTCGGCTGCCGACCAGCGTTCCCCATCGCGCCCGTAACGCTGCTCAGCGGCAAGCTTTCCTGCCCGCGCCGGAACCGCCTGGGGCGCGGCGAATGATGCCGGAATGCCCACATCTGATGAAGTCCGCGAAGCCCTCAAGACGGTCGAAGACCCCGAACTGCACGTGGGGATCGTCGACCTGGGACTGCTCTACGGGGTCGAAGTGGCCGGAGCACAAAACGAAGATGTGACGGTCATGATGACCTTGACGTCGCCGATGTGCCCGGTCGGCCCGATGTTCAAAGAAGCCGTCGCATCGAAAGTGCGTTCCCTCGAGGGCGTCAAAAAGGCGAGCGTCGAGATCACCTTCACGCCGCCGTGGGACCCCCGCACGATGGCCAGCGACGACGCCAAAGTGCTCCTCGGCATTTGGTGACGTCCGGCTCCTCCACGCATGCACGCGCGCTCGCGGCCTTGGAGGCCAAGCGCGCGCAGGCGCTGGCCCCGGCCGGAGAACGTGCCAACGGAAAACAGCACGCGCGCGGTAAACGGACCGCGCGCGAACGCGTTGCGGCGCTGGTCGATCCCGACTCCTTCGTCGAACTCGACATGTTCGCGGTGCATCGCTCCACGGCGTTCGGTCTCGATGAGCGCGAATTTCTCGGGGACGGCGTGGTCACGGGTCGTGCCGCAATCGGCGGCCGGCAGGTCTTCCTTTTCTCGCAAGACTTCACGGTGCTCGGCGGTTCGCTCGGCGAAGTCTTCGCCGAGAAGATCTGCAAGGTGATGGACCTCGCCGTCACCACGGGCTCCCCGCTGATCGGCATCAACGATTCGGGCGGCGCGCGCATCCAAGAAGGCGTTGTCAGCTTGGGCGGCTACGCGGAAATTTTTTGGCGCAACGTGCAGGCCAGCGGCGTCATCCCGCAGCTGTCGCTCGTCGCCGGCCCGTGCGCCGGAGGCGCGGTTTATTCGCCCGCGATCACCGATTTCACGATCATGGTCGAGGGCATCTCGCAGATGTTCATCACCGGGCCGGAGATCATCAAGACGGTAACCGGCGAAGACGTAACCTTCGAAGAACTCGGCGGCGCACACACGCACGCGACCAAGAGCGGCGTCACCGATTTGATCGCGGCCGACGAAGATGAGATGGCCGAACAAGCGCAGCGCTTGCTCTCCTTCATCCCCCAGAACAACCTCGACGATCCGCCGCGTTACGCCTGTGACGACGATCCCGAGCGGCTCTGTCCCGAACTCGACGAACTGATCCCCGACGCCGCCAACAAACCCTACGATATTAAAAGCGCGATCAGCGCCGTGCTCGATGACGGTGATTTCTTCGAAATGGGCGAACTCCATGCGCCGAACATCGTGATCGGCTTTGGCCGCATCGCGGGCGGCACGATCGGGATCGTCGCCAATCAGCCCAACGTGATGGCCGGCGTGCTCGACATCGCATCGTCGATCAAGGCCGCCCGCTTCGTGCGCTTTTGCGACGCCTTCAACATCCCGCTGCTGACGTTCGTCGACGTCCCCGGTTTCTTGCCCGGCACCGCGCAAGAGTACGGCGGCATCATCAAGCACGGCGCAAAGCTGCTCTACGCGTTCGCCGAAGCGACGGTCCCGAAGATCACCGTCATCACGCGCAAAGCATACGGCGGCGCGTACGACGTCATGGCAAGCAAACATATCCGTGCGGATTACAACGTCGCCTGGCCGACGGCTGAAATCGCCGTCATGGGCGCGGCCGGCGCCGTCAAGACGATCTTTCGCCGCGAGATCGCCGACGCCGCGGATCCCGCGGCTCGCGAAGCCGAACTCATCGCCGACTACGAGCAGCGCTTCGCCAACCCGTTCATCGCCGCCAGTCGCGGCTACGTCGACGACGTGATCGAAGCGAGCCGCACGCGCCGCGCCGTCTCACGCGCCCTCCGCATGCTCGCCGACAAACGCGTCGAACGCCCCAAGCGCAAGCACGGCAATATTCCGCTGTAAAGGATTCGGCTCTCGCCGAATCTATCGCGTTTGCGGCTTCGCCGCAAACCGCCCGTCGATTCGAGCACGTCTGCGCGGCCTCGCCGAGGGCATGTATCCGGGCCAGACCGGCATAGCGCTGGCGAGGTCGGCCGAACAGGTAGTGCGAACGGCGCCGGAAATGATTGTGCGCCGTTTTCATTTAGCGATGTCGGTCTGTGTTTTGACGGTCCTGCTCGCGCCCTGCGTCGTTCTCGCGCAAGCTCAAACGTCGTACACCGTCGCACTCCACGTCGACGCGTCGCATGCGACTCAAGGCTTGCTTCGCGTACACGAGACGATGAACGTTCCGGCCGGAGCGTTGACCCTCGTCTATCCCAAATGGATTCCCGGCGAGTTCGCACCAAACGGGCCGATTCCCAACGTCGCTGATTTGGTCGTCAATGCCGGCGGCAAGGCGTTGCGCTGGGATCGCGATTCGGTCGACATGTACGCTTTTCATGTCGACGTACCGGCCGATGCCGGGCCGCTTACGGTCGACTTTACGTTCCTCGGCGGTCCGGCGCCGGGATTCGATACGGCGCGGCTTGCGACGCCGAACATCCTCTCGCTTGAATGGAACAAAGTCGCCCTGACGCCGTTTGCGGCGAGCAACCGCAGCGTGACGATAGCGCCGTCGATCCGGCTACCTTCCGCCGATTGGAAATTCGCGACTGCGCTCGAGATGGCGTCGCAACGCGGCGCGGAGGTCGCGTTCAAACCGGTCACGCTCAACGTGCTCGTCGATTCGCCGCTCGACGCCGGCACCAATGCGCGAATGTTCGCGATGGGCACCTGGAACGGCGTACCGCTCACGTTGGCCGCGTTCGCCGATACGCCCGAGGAGCTCGCCGTCGACGATAAAACGATCGGCAAGTTCCGTAATCTCGTCGAGCAAATGCATGCGCTGTATCGCAATCGGCATTTCAACCACTACACGTTCCTATTGACCTTAACCGACCAGATGCCGGGGGAAGGGCTCGAGCATCATCAATCGAGCGACAACGGTTCGGGCGGCGATATGCTGACCGATCCGGCGGCGCTGACGGCGAACGCCGATCTGCTCGCGCACGAGTTCAATCATTCCTGGGACGGCAAGTATCGTCGCGCCGCCGACAATGCGACGCCGAACTTCCAAGTTCCCGAAATCGACGATCTGCTCTGGGTGTACGAAGGGATGACGCAGTTCTATGGCGAGCTGCAAGCAGAGCGTGCGGGCTTACGGACCGAGCAGCAGTGGCTCGACGGACTGGCCTCGACGTATGCGTATCTCGACCACGAATCTGGCCGCACCGACGATCCGCTGATCGACACAGCCGTCGCCTCATCGATCCGGCGCGGCATCCGGCCGTGGTCGGCCGAGCGCCGCAGCCAGGACTACTACACCGAAGGCGAGCTGACGTGGCTCGAGGCCGATGTCTTGATCCGCAATCTCTCCCATGGAGCGCGCTCCCTCGACGACGTCGCGCGCGCCTTCTTCGGCGCGGGTCACGATACGGGACCAAGCACCGTCACCTACACGCGCGACGATATCGTCGCGGCGCTGAACGCGGGCCAACCCTACGATTGGAAGCGCTTTCTCGACGACCGCGTTTACTCGCTCGCGCCGCATCCGCCCAATCCGTTCGCGCAGGCCGGATACCGCTTGGTGTATCGTGCGACGCCGTCCGCTTATGCGCGCCTGATCGCCGCTCACCGTAAGTCGCTCGACATGTGGTATTCGCTCGGCATCAGCGCGACGCACGACGGCACGATCATCGACGTATCGACGGACTCGCCCGCCGGACGCGCTGGGATCGGCCCGGGAATGAAGATCGCCGCGATCGATGGCCGCGAATTGACGGGGCAAGAACAGATCGACGCTGCGCTGCGTACCGCCGAGAACGGTACGGCGCTGCGCCTGCTGCTCGTCGGCGGCGGAGTCTACCGCACCGTCGCGCTCGATTATCGCGGCGGTCCGCGTTATCCGCAGCTCGAACGCGCCCCAGGGACGGCCGACGTACTGGGCGCGATCGCCAAACCGCTGGCCGCTCCGTGAGCGAGCTGCTCGACGGAAAAATCGCGCTCGTCACTGGAGTTGCGAACCGCTGGAGCATCGCCACGGGCATCGCTCGCGAACTGCATCGGCACGGGGCGACGATCGTGTTGACGTACCAAGGCGCACGCGTGCAAGGGGAAGTCGAAAAGCTCGCGAGCGAACTCGATGGGCGCGCGTATCCCTGTGACGTCGCCTCCGACGAATCGCTTGCGGCCCTAGCGACGTCACTGCGAGCGGACTGTGGACGACTCGACGTGCTCGTGCACTCGATCGCCTTCGTCAACAAAGAAGACCTCGCGGGGAAAGTCTACACGACGACGCGCGCCGGCTTTGCCGTTGCGGCGGACATCTCGGCGTATTCGTTGATCGCCCTGACGAACGCACTGGTCGACGTGCTTGCCGACGGCGGCAGCATCATGGCGCTGACGTACTTCGGTTCGACGTCAATCGTGCCGAATTACAACATCGCCGGGATCGTCAAAGCGGCGCTCGAGTCGATCGTCCGCTACCTCGCGTACGATCTCGGAGAGCGCGGCATTCGGGTGAATGCGATCTCGGCCGGGCCGATCAGCACGGCGAGTTCGCGCCAAGTCAAAGACTTCCGCACGATGCTCGACAAAGTGGCTGCCGCTGCACCGCTGCGCCGCAACGTGACCCCGGAGGACGTTGGCCGAACGGCGGTCTTCTTAGCTTCTTCGCTTTCGGGCGCGGTAACCGCCGACGTTCACTACGTCGACGCCGGTTATCACGCGATGGGAATGTATCCCCAAGCGCCCCCTTCATGAGGAGCGCGGCGCTGTGAGAATCGAAATCCGTCCCCCGCGCGGCGGTACCGTTCCCGAAGCTGAAGACATCGCCGCAATCGTTGCCGTTTTGAAGACCGCCGCCGCCGAAAGCGTTGCGAAAATGCCCCCGAAGAACGCCCTTCCGCGGTGGCGTCTGGCGGGACGTGAGTACGGTGGCATGTACGAAGCGGTGCACCGCCGCCATGGGATCGCTGCGCTCGGCATTCGCCGGCGGTGAAGAAATTGCTGATCGCTAATCGCGGCGAGATCGCGCTGCGCATCATGCGCACGGCGCGCGAACTCGGCTTGCAGACGGTCGCCGTCTACTCGGAAGTCGACCGCGACGCGCTGCACGTGCGCTACGCCGACGAAGCCTTTCTGCTCGGGCCGGCGCCGGCCGCGCAGAGCTACCTCGACGTTGCGAAGATCCTCGCCGCCGCGGCGCGCGCCGGCGCGGACGCAATCCATCCCGGCTACGGTTTTCTCGCCGAGAACGCGGGATTCGCGCGTGCCGTGATCGCGGCAGGTTTGCTGTGGGTCGGTCCGCATCCGGACGCGATCGAAGCGATGGGCGATAAAGTTCGGGCGCGTCAAGCGATGGCGGCTGCGGGCGTGCCGATCGTTCCCGGCGCGACCGAGGCGCTGGGCAGCGTCGCTGACGCCCTGCGCGCGGCCGATGAGTACGGCCTGCCGCTTGCGCTCAAGGCCTCGGGCGGCGGCGGCGGCAAAGGACTAAAGGTCGCCCGGACGCGCGACGAGATCGAAGGCGCGTTTACGACCGCCGTACGCGAGGCCCAAGCGTATTTCAAAAATCCCGCCGTCTACGTCGAACGCTATCTCGACAACCCCAAACACGTCGAGCTGCAAATTCTTGCCGACAAGCATGGCGCCGTCGTGCACGTCGGCGAGCGCGATTGCTCGCTGCAGCGCCGTCACCAAAAGCTCTACGAAGAGACGCCGGCGCTCGTCTCGGAGCACGTACGCGTACGCTTGCGCGAAGCCGGTCTGCGCGCTGCGCGCGCCATTGACTACGACAGCGTCGGTACGATCGAAACGCTCGTGTCGGGCGACCAATTCTATTTTCTCGAGATGAACACGCGCATCCAGGTCGAGCATACGATCAGCGAGATGACGAGCGGCCTCGATCTGGTTCGCGAGCAGTTGCGCGTCGCCGCGGGTGAACCCCTGGGATACGAGCAGAGCGACATTGCCTTTCGCGGCCATGCGATCGAAGTGCGCGTCAACGCGGAGGATCCAGCCGAGAATTTCCGCCCGGCGCCCGGAACGATCGCCGCCTATCGGGAACCTGCCGGATTCGGGGTGCGCGTCGATGCGGCAGCCGAGGCCGGCACGACGATCGCGCCCGACTACGATTCCCTGATCGCCAAGCTGATCGTGTGGGCCCCGACGCGCGATCAAGCACGGGCGCGCCTAGACCGCGCCATCGACGACTACGCGATTGCCGGAGTTCCGACGACGCTTCCCTTCCTGCGCGCGCTGAGCGGCACGTCGAGCGTCGCCGACGGCACGTACGGCACGGCGACGCTCGAAAGGTTTGCTCGAACGTGGCATCCCGCCGAGTCCGTGCCCGCAGATGCCGATCATGGAAGCACCTCGGCGTCTGCATGTACGCCATCAGAACTGATGCGAGTAGAAGTCAACGGCAAATTATTTTCCGTCCGGCTGCTCGATCGAGCGCAACTTCAGCCGCATGCGGATGGAGCGCGTCCTGGGCTTGCGCCGGCGCCACGCGCAAACCGTAGGAGCGCGAACGGTGGCGGTACGCCAAGCGGTAACATCATCGTGTCGCCGATGCATGGCGTCGTCGTCGAATTCGCTGTGGGTACCGGCGACGCGGTACGCGAGCATCAAGTGATCGCGATCGTCGAAGCGATGAAGATGATGAACGAGATCCGCGCGCACCGCGCCGGCACGGTCGCGGCATTGCACTCGAGCGTCGGCGCGAGCGTCGAAGCGAACGCCCCGCTGGTTACGCTCGAGTAAGTCCCACTTCCAAACGCACGCTCGTTCCGGCGCGCGTGTTTTCGATGGAAACTCGATCGACGAGCGCGCGCATGATGCCGAGCCCACGGCCACGCGCGGGATCGCCGTCGAGCCGCCAGCGGCCGCTGTCGCGCACTTCGATGACCAACCGCAGGTCATCGAGCGATGCCTGAAGCCGCACGGTCCCCCCGGAGCCGCGATAGGCGTGTTCGATCGCGTTGCCCGCAGCTTCACCGACGGCAAGCAGCACGTCATGGATGCGCGCAGCGTCGAGATGGCGCGCTTCGAGAAATACTCGTAACGTTCGCCGCAACTGCGGGGCGCTTTTGGGACAGGCCGGGAAGGCAACGTCGATCGCACTGGGACGGGACATCGGGAATAGGTGACGTACGCGATTGCGCGGCGAGTGCCTTCGGATTCGGCCGTTCCGCGCTTCTCACGATGGAGAGGGAAAGCGCAGCGGCCGTCGCTATTCCTTGCCAAGATGGCAAGCGACGGACGGCGACCACGGCCGCGGACCGTGAACGGAAGCGGGATTCCGCTGCACATTCGTTACGATGGGCCCGACGCTGCCCGGACGAACGGCGACTTACCGCTCGGTGAGCCGGGCGAATTTCCGTTCGTGCGCGGCATTCGCGCCGATGGTTACCGCGGCCGACTTTGGACGATGCGCCAATACGCCGGTTTTGCCACGGCCGCCGAGTCTAACGCTCGCTATCGCTATTTGTTGGCACGCGGCACGACCGGGCTTTCCGTCGCCTTCGATCTTCCGACGCAGCTCGGCTACGATTCCGATGCGGTCGTCGCCCGCGGTGAAGTTGGGAAAGTCGGCGTCGCCATCGACGGAGTGGCCGACATGGAAACGCTTTTCGAGAGCATCCCGCTCGACCGAGTCAGCGTGTCGATGACGATCAATGCGCCGGCAGCGATCCTGCTCGCGATGGTTCTGGCGACCGCTCGCCGCCGCGGTATTCCGTTCGCAACGCTGAGCGGCACCGTGCAGAACGACGTGCTCAAAGAATACGTCGCGCGCGGCACCTACATCTTTCCGCCCGTTCCCTCGATGCGTCTGGTCACCAACCTCATGGCGTACTGCGCCGAGTCGGTGCCGCAATGGAACACGATCTCGATCTCCGGTTACCATATCCGTGAAGCCGGCTCGACGGCGGTGGAAGAAATCGCCTTCACGCTCTCCAACGCGAAAGCGTATTTGCGCGCGGCGCTCGAGGCAGGTCTCGGGATCGATGCGATCGCGCCGCGCATCTCTTTCTTTTGGAACGTGCACAACGACCTGTTCGAGGAGATCGCCAAGTTTCGTGCGGCCCGGGGGCTGTGGGCCGCGATCGTTCGCGACGAATTCGGTTCGCACGATCCGCGTTCGCAGATGTTGCGTTTCCACGCCCAGACCGCCGGTTCGACGTTGACGGCCCAGGAACCCGACAACAACGTGGTGCGCGTCGCGGTTCAAGCCTTGGCCGCCGTCCTCGGCGGTACGCAATCCCTGCACACGAACGGCAAGGATGAAGCGCTCGCCTTACCGACCGCCGAATCGGCACGGCTCGCACTGCGCACGCAGCAGATCATCGCTTATGAGAGCGGCGCGGCCGACGTCGTTGATCCGCTGGCCGGCTCGTATTACATCGAGTCGTTGACGGCGGCAGTAGCCGAGCGCGCGGGCGCGCTGATCGCCGAAGTCGACGAGCTTGGCGGTAGCATCGCAGCGATCGAGAGCGGTTGGATGCAAGGGCGCATCGCCGAGTCCGCGTATCGCGCGCAGCAAGCGATCGAACGCGGCGACGCGATCGTCGTCGGCGTCAATGCGTTCGCGGAAAGCGAAGGCGGGACTGCGCCGATCGAGTTGCAACGCATCGACCCGGTGATCGAACGAGCGCAAACCGAGCGGGTGCGGTGTTACAGAGCGCAGCGCGACGCATCGCTCGCCGCCAAGCGGCTGGCGGAGGTGCGGCGTGCCGCGGAGGGTAGCGCGAACTTGATGCCCCGCTTCGTCGAAGCGGTCGATGCGGGCGTGACGCTCGGAGAAATCTGCGACGTCCTGCGCACCGTCTTCGGCCGCTACGTCGCCGCCGAAATCGTGGCATGAGCGTGAGGGCCGCGCACTGGAGGGTCGACCACGTCGCGATCGTCGTCGCCGATCTCGAAGCGGCCGTATCGCTCTACACGCAGACCTTCGGCATGCCGCTGCTCTACCGCGAAACGATCGCCGGCCAAGGGGTCGAAGCGGTCGGGATCGCCGCCGGCGACTCGGCAATCGAACTGTTGCGGCCGCTCGACGAAACCTCGGCAATCGCACGCTTCCGAGCCGATGCCGACACGAAGCTGCACCACGTCGCCTACCGAGTCAGTCACATCGAAGCCGAGCTGGCGCGTTTGTCGGCGGCAGGCGTGCGGCTGATCGATGTTGTTCCGCGGCGCGGTGCGAACGGCAACGTCGTCGCCTTCCTGCATCCGAAAAGCACGGCCGGCGTGCTCACGGAATTGTGCGAACGGCGGTTGTGAACCGGTAACACACGCGGCTTCGCTCGCCCGGAGGGCACGTCGCGGCTCGGCATGACGGCGGAGAGACGGTTGGCGGCGCCATGGCGAGTGACTTGCGTTACGTGATATCATCCCTAACGGTTCCGTTGTTGGAAAAGTACCGCTTCGACGTGCGCGTGGAGGTTCGACGATGAGAGGACGAATAAAGGCCGGCGCACTGGTAAGTGCACTTTGCTTCGCATGGTTCGTCGGTTTGCCGTGGACCGCCGCGGCAACATCTCCAGGACCGGCTACGCAGCTGCGGACGTATGGGGACTACGGGGCCGACGCTCTTGCGTCGATGTTGCGCCGGTTTTATGCGGGCCATGGCCTATGGTCCGATTGCGACCTCGGCGCGCCGCTGAGGTGTAGTGTCCACAATGTGGACTGGGGCTCCGACTCACTGACCGACACGCTCTATCTTGCCTGGCGGTCATCGCACGATCCGACCATCGCCGCAACGCTGGAAGCGCTCGTGGGGACGACCACACACTATCCTGGGCCCTGCCGTGACCTGCCATGCGGACGGTGGAGCGACGTGGCGAATTGGGACGCCGTTGCCGCCGCACGCGAATACCAGGCGACGGGGCAGAAGCAATCACTCGTCAACGCAGAAAACGCGTTTTACGAGATCGAGGGCTCGCCCGTGTATACCGGGGGCGCTTGCCCGGGCATCCGCTATCAGCGTCCGAACGGCGGACCGAACGATCTCAAGACGCTCGAGACCGACGCGACAGCGATCAAGGCCGCCTTGTTGCTGTACAACGACACGTCGCAAAAAACATACCTGGCGATCGCGCAGCGGCGCTACGC